>CAZQOX010000139.1:0-4217 GCA_964594895.1 uncultured Candidatus Bathyarchaeia archaeon | reverse complement strand
GCGTCCCTGACGAAGCTCGCCGCGAACCAGTCGCAGTCCATCTCGACGCCGAACCCGATCCCCGTGAGATCCTTCCCGGTCGGCGGCCTCATGCTCAGCGACGCCCCCGGTGCGTTCACCCCCTTCCTGCTCGAGACTTCACCTCCGGAAACGACCACGGCGTCGAACCCCTTCACGTCTTGGTCTATGCCCGTGATCTCCGTGTCGATGATGCCGTCGTTTATGAACAGGTGCCCCCCCACCCGCATCTCCGCGGGAAGCCTGTCGTAGCTGACGCTCATCTCCCGCCTGTCACCGATCTTAGGCTGGGTGGTGAAATGGATCCTGTCGCCTTCCTCCAGTGTGTAGGCCTTATCCAGTTCGCCGAGCCTGATCTTGGGGCCAGGGAGATCGACCATGATGCTGGTGTCACCGATCTCGCGGAGCCTCTCATAGACAGTCTTCTTCTCACCGGGGGTGCCGTAGCTCATGTTTATCCTGGCGACGTCCATCCCCGCCTTCACCATCGCCCTCAGGGTCTCCACGTCCTCCGACGCCGGCCCTATCGTGCACACGATCTTGCTGCGAACGAAAGGAGGGATAGCCATCTCATATATCGGTGGCTGCTTGCAGGTTAAAAGCAACTCGCAGCCCGGAAGCCTTCAAATCCTCACACGCCAACCCTGTGTAGATCCAGATGCACGACATGACCTCAGTGGCCCCCACCGTCTGCAGGGTCCTCGGCGTCAGGCTGCCGTCGTCAGCCGAAGGCTCTCCGATAAACGAGGTGGCGGAGTCCATACACCAGACCGACAGGCTGGCCGTGGCGGTGATCGACGCCTTCGGCGTCAGCACGTGGAGGAAGGTCAAGGGTAAGACCCCCACCTTCAACAGGCTGAGAGGCGTAAACGGCGCCGTGATCAGGGCCGTCATGCCTAGCATAACACCCGTGAACTTCGCAACCATGCTCACCGGGGCGAGCCCCATGGCACACGGAATAAGGGACAGGGAGCAGCCCCTGAGGAAAGAGACCATATTCCACGTCATGAGGGAGACCGGCATGGTCTCGGCGACAGCCGCACGAGCCAAAAGCAGCCTAGGCATACTGATCTCGCCCCACGCCGACAGACCGGGGCTGGCGGGCTCAAACCTCGACTCGGAGGTCACGGAGATCGCTTGCAGGATGATCGACGAGGACGTGAATCTGCTGTGGGTTCAGCTCCTGGACGTCGACGACGCCGGCCACTCACATGGGCCCCACAGCCTTGAGAGCGGGGAGGCCGCCGAAAGGGCCGACGCAAACCTCAGGCGAGTCCTAGACGCCGCCCGAGTCAAAGGATACTCGGCCATAGTCTTGGCTGACCATGGGCAGCACCCGTCGTCGGAAGGCCCCTACAAGGGGGTCCACGGCACCGACGTTCCCGAGGACCTTAACGTCCCCTTCCTCTGGGCAAGCAACGATGAGCTGAGAGAGACGCTGGGATGAGTGAGTGAAGCCGAGAGCCCTCATAATACACGGCCCCATAGGATGCGGGAAGACCCAGAGAGCCCTCGAGCTGGCCGAGAGAGCCAGGCAGAGCGGACTCAGAGTCCTTGGGCTCGTCAGCGTCAGAGCCACCATTGGTGGGGAGACGACGGGCTACACGGGCATGGATCTCGCCTCCGGGGAAAGGTTCCCGCTTGTCGAGCTTACCTCACTCGCCGAAGGCGATGACTGGAGGAGGCTCGGGGAATGGAAGTACTCGTTCAGCGAGGCCGGCTTCGAGAGGGCCAACGCCATCCTCGAGGACGCCGCCGAGGCTCTGGACGACGAGACCATGGTTGTGGCTGACGAGTACGGCCACATCGAGCTCCAGGGCATGGGCATCCACAGAGGGGTAACCAGGGTCGCGGAGGCGCTGAAGCGAGGCGGATGCCTAGTGGTCCTGTGTAGGACCGATAAGGTGGAGGCTGTAGTCGAGATGCTTCCCGAGGAGGCTAGTGTCATCGTGGCGGAGGCGGATAGACCAGACTTCTGGCGGAGCCTCAGGGATTGGTTTAATTAACCATAAAATAGAGTTACCCACACAGTCTCAACACATGGAAGGTTCCCCTTTGGAGTATGACAAGATACTGTCCGAGGTGTTAGGCAGGGAGGATTTCCTCGTCGTCGGCAAGAACGTCTTCAGGACGGACGCGCTGGACAAGGCGCTGGGTAAGGCCAGGTACACGGCCGACTACGTGCCGAGGGGCACCACCCTCCTCAAGGTCTACAGGAGCACCGTGCCCCACGCCCTGATAAAGAGCGTCGACACAGCCGAGGCCCTGGAGGCGCCCGGCGTCGAGGCCATATACACCGGCGCAGACGTGACGGGCGACAACCAGATAGGCTACGCCTTGCCCGACCAGCCCTTCCTCAACATCGAGAAGGTCCACTACATCGGCGACCCCGTCGCCCTGGTCTGCGCCAGAGACGAGTACGCTTTGGAGAAGGCCTTCCAGAAGATCAGCGTCGAGTACGAGGAGCTGCCGGCGATGCTGGACGTCGACGCCGCTCTCTCCGATGACGCGGTCGACGTCCATGAGGGCGGGAACATAGCGCTCACCACGAGGATAAGGAAAGGAGACTCCGAGAAAGGTTTCAGCGAGGCGGACGTGGAGGTGGAGGAGACCTACTGGAGCCCCTACCAGGAACACATGTACATCGAGACGGAGGCCGCTTACGCCGTCCCCGAGTCGGGCAAGGTGACCGTGATCTGCAACGGCCAGAGCCCGTTCCTCATCAGGGAGAAGGTGGCCCACGTCCTCGGCTGGAGCCTCAACCAGGTAAGGATAATACAGGCGCTCACGGGCGGCGCCTTCGGCGGCAAGGACGACCAGGGGCCGCTGGTGTCTGCGTACGCGGCCTTCGCCGCCACGAAGCTGGGGAAGCCGGTGGCCCACGTCTGGGACAGGACCGAGTCCGTCTCCTACAGCAACAAGCGGTTCCCCGCCAGGATCAGGTACAGGTCGGGCGCCACAGAGGAGGGCAAGGTTACCGCTGCCGAGGTGGATATCACGCTGGAGTGCGGCGCCTACGCCAACAGGGCGCCGTTCTGGCTCTGGAGGCAGACGGCCCACGCCGCAGGGCCCTACGAGGTCGACAACTGCAGCGTGGACGGGCGAGCCGTCTACACCAACGAGGTGTACGGAGGCAGCTTCAGGGGGTTCGGCGACCTCGCCCTCCACTTCGCAGCCGAGAACCAGATGGAGCGCCTGGCGTACGAGCTGGGCATAGACCCCATAGAGTTCAGGCTCAGGAACGTGCTCAGGGTAGGCAGCAGGACCACCTGCGACCAGGTCCTCGACCACAGCGTCGGCATAGAGCAGTGCCTCAAGGCAGTGAGGGACGCCTCCGATTGGAGCAGCCACAGGGAGCCTGTGTGGGAAGGCGCCAAGGTCCGGGGCATCGGCGTCGGCCTCGCGTACCACGGCATAAGCACCAGCCGCAGCACCCCCGACTGGAGCGCCGCCAGCATCCTCCTCAACCAGGACGGCAGCGTTACCTACAGGACCGGCATCGTCGAGATAGGGCAGGGCAGCCCCTTCGGCCACGTCAAGATCGTCAGCGAGATCATCGGGGTACCCCCCGAGAAGATACGCATCGAGCTTCCGGACACAGACAGCACCCTCAACGCCAAGCCCACCCACGGCAGCCGCGGCCTCATGCTGGGGGGCACAGCAGCCGCCAAGGCGGCCCTCAAGCTCAGAGAGAACATGGTGGCGTGCGCAGCCGAGTTGTTCGAGGTCCCAGGTGAAAGGGTCCAGCTAGCCGACGGCGGAGCCTACGACAAGGAGAATCCCGAGACGAGGATCAGCGTCAGGGAGCTCGCCGAGGAGATGTACAACCGCGGCTACGACCCGGGCGCCTACGGCTACTTCAAGGCGCCGGAGCGGTTCTTCGACCCCGAGACGGGGCTGGGAGTCAACTACAGCGTCTACACCTTCGCCGCCACCGTGGCGGAGGTCGAGGTGGACACCGAGACGGGGGAAGCCTCCGTCCTCCGCGTGTGGCCCGCCATGGACTGCGGCAAGGCCATCGACCCGTTGATGATCGAGGGCCAGATCGAGGGCGCCATAAGCCAGGGCATGGGCTTCGCCCTCATGGAGAACATGGAGCTCAAGGACGGGCTGGTGATCAACCCCGGGTTCAAGGACTACGTCGTCCCCAGCAGCATGGACACGCCCCAGGTGGAGCCCTGCATCATAGTGGAGGAGCC
>CAZQOX010000138.1:0-4222 GCA_964594895.1 uncultured Candidatus Bathyarchaeia archaeon | reverse complement strand
GACCCTCGCGATGTTAAGCAGTGTCTCCTCGTTCACAGTGTAGATCGACGCCATGGCTTCTCCTAACCTAGATACAATGCCCGTCCGCGGTGTTTAATCTTTGCTGAGCGTCTCGACTTCCTTTCCGCGGCCCATGGGCTTGATTCTGAGGCGGGCGCCCTCGAAGCTTTTCTCCAGCTCCTCGCCGCCGAAGAGCATGTGCAGGAACAACGCGAGGGCGCTGACCTCGCTGTGGGGCTGAGTCGTCACCGAGACGTTCCACTTGGCCAGGTCGTATATCTCGCGGGGCACCTTGGGGCCGCCCACGACCACGAGCTTGGGCTCGGGGCTCACACGGATCTCCTTGATGACCTTCCGCACCGGGAGCCCGTACATGGTCAGGTGCACCACCTCGCCCTGCCAAGCTTTAACCGTTCCACGCCAGCTATCGGTGTGCTGCACCGTGAACCCGCCTCCCCAGTCCTCCACAATCTTAGCCACCCTCTCCTCCAGTAGCGGGTCCTCTGTGCCCGCGTAGATGGCTCCGTCTGCCCCGAAGGCCCTGGCTGCCAGGAGGACGTGTGTGCTCAGGCGTTTATCCCTCTGCGGCCGGTGGCCCAGCCGGAGCACGGTTACGGTCATACCGGAATACTTCGCGACCCCGTCTATTAATGTGCTTGGATGGTGCCTTTTTTATTTGCAGGGCCGTACTTCTGGGGGATGGGTTCGGCTGAGGCTGGGGGCAGGGAGATACCTTCGATGCAGCTCATTCTCAGGAGGAGGCTGCTGGGGTACTTTGTTCCCGCGTTCAACATGCCCCTCTTCGGGTGGAACCTCTACCAGATGATGACGCGGGTTCAGACAGGGGCCGTCAACGTCAACTCATCGGATTTCCTTGAGGAGCTGCTCGTCACCTTCAGCTCCCTCTTCCTCTCCATAGCCATCCCCCGTTTCTTCCCGGTCTACCGGAGCACTTACAGGCTGGAAAACGAGGGGCTGTCCATAACCCGTTTCCTGCGGGGAAAGAAGGTGCTCCCCTACGGGGAGATCGACAGGGCCGAGGTCTACCTCCGTGTGGACGAGAAGATCAGCAGCGAAGCCAAGAACTACGCCATGGACACATCCACAGACTACCGTAAGTCGGGCTTCAAGTTCAAGGACTACACCAACGTCGAGGACAAGATCATGAACCTCTTCGTAGGCCTCGACATATACATGATAAGCCCGGAGAAGCCCAAGGCCCTCCTCAAGGAGCTCAAGAGACGCAACAGGAGGTTCACCGCCAAGCTGGTGGAGCTCACGAGCCGCGGCAAGAGGATACAGGAGCTGGGCTGACATGGAGCCCAGCCCCGAGATGAGGCCCGTCTTCGCCTCCACCGTGGTGAAGACCCACCCAGACGACTACGTCGTAGTTAGCATAGACAGGGCCGAGGAGACGGAGGCCCGTGAGGCGTTCTTGGGCCTTCAGCCGTGGGGCTCCGTCACCTACGACCACATGGAGGTCTCAGTGGTCCTCAGGGAATCGGAGTGGGTGAGGCTCAGGGACCGGTTCACGGCGTACCGGGTGGAGGGGCCCTACACGCTCATCACCTTCGACATAGTTCTGGACCTCTCCCTGGTTGGTTACCTCTCCGTGGTCTCCTCCGTGCTGGCCGATGAGGGGGTCAGCATATACGCCCTCTCCACCTACCTCAGGGACCATATACTCGTGAAGAAGGTGGACGCCGGGAGGGCAGTCGCGGCGCTGGAGCGGCTCATCGAGAGATGCAGGCTTTACTAAGTTTTTAGTAACAACCAATATCTTAGTGGAGAGCCCCGTTATCCCCGGGACCATCAATGCATCCGCGGATAAGTTCGAAGACCCTTGCCTTCGCGGCCACCATGGCCGCCCTCGGGAACGCGCTGAGCTTCCTCTCCATCCAGCTGACGCCTCTGGCCCCCAACATACCGCTGGGCCCCGTGACCGTGTCCCTCGCGTTGGACCTGAGCCACCTCTCCACATTCATAGCGTCCCTCTTCGGCGGGCCCGTCGTTGGCGGCCTCACAGGCCTCCTGTCGGGGCTGGTGGCGGCCTTCGAGTTCGGGTTCAGCAAGGGTAACATAGTAACGGGGATCGGTCTTCCGCTGGGCAAGGCCATGACGGGCGTCGCCGCCGGCTACGTCTTCCGGTGGCTGTACGTAGAGGGCAGCCCTCTGCGGCTGGTGGCTTCCACGGTCACCGCGTACATACCCGAGGCCCTGCTGACCCTGGCTCTGTTCAGGTACGTGCTGCCGGTGGTCGCAGGTCTGCCCGCCGGTCTGGCGACCGCCATAGCGGTCCAGATAGTGGTGAAGGCGTTCTTCGAGATGATACTCCTCGGGCTCATCCTCGTGGGGCTAACGCGTAACGTAGGGTTCAACGACTATGCGCGTGGGTACTTCACCTAGAAACCGTTTCACATGCTCATTCGCTGGTTTGGCTGAGGCTCGTATAGGGGCTTCCGAGGTCTTTCTCGTCGTGACCTACTGCAGGTCAGATCTGTTTCGCTAATTCTGTTTGCCTCGTCTCTGGGTCATGATCTTGACTATGTCGCGGTGTCTCAGCGTGTAGTCTTTGGGCAGCCTGAGTCCTGTGCGGGCGTCTATGGCGAGGATGTAGTTCTCGGCGAGCCGTGTGTGGACCGTCTCGGCGAGGTCGAGGGGGGTGGCGTCGTGGGGCATGAGGTGGGCGTCTGGTAGGACGTTGCCGTCGCCGTCGCTGTACCTGTCCTCGTCACTGACTGGGTACACCATGTTGCGGCGCAGGAGCTTGAAGGCGACGGTGTTCAGCGCGTGCTGGATGCCTGTGCGCATGTACTTGTACATGACCCGCTGCTCGATGTAGTCTATGGCCTTCCTCTGCTCCAGGGTGAGCCTGTCCTCGTCGACGACGGTGAACTTCTCCTGGCCCGGCGAGTACCTGATGAGGCCGCTCTTGTCGGCGCGGCGGAGGGCGAGCTCGGCCTCGGCGCTGCACGCCGCCACCAGCCCCTCGCTGTAGTACTCCATGAGCCTCTCCAGGTTGTCCTCGGCGGTGGGCAGATCCATCTTGTTGGCGATGAGCAGCGTCGGCTTGACTATGGGGAGGAGGCTGCCGCTGAACGCCAGCGTCTCCTCGGGGGTCCACCTGGTGAAGGGTGTGTCGGCTAGCTCGGCGTCCACGAGGGCCCTGGCCACGTCTGGGACCCTGGTCTTTATCCCTGTGAGGGCCTTGGTCAGGCCCTCCTCGAGGCTGGACTTCTGGGTCTCGTGCTCTATCGGCTGCCTGTTCCTGTCGATTATGTGGCTTATCCAGAGCTCCATCTCCATCTCGATGTCCATGAAGTCCTGGACGGGGTTGCCGCTGCCCGGGCTGCTGATGCCGCCCTCCTCGTCGACGCTGCCCGACGCGTCGACGACGTGGATGAGGGCGTCGGCCTGCCCTATGGCGGAGAGGAACCTGTTGCCGAGGCCGCGGCCCCTCCACGCGTCCTTGAGGAGCCCGGGGACGTCGATGATCCTGACGGGGATGTAGCGCCACCCCTCGATGCAGGCGCTGTTCTTGGGGTTGTCCTCTACGTCGAGTTCCCTGCAGACGCAGGTGTCGCACACGTAGGCGGTGCCGGCTCTGGGCTCCTTTGTGGTGAAGGGGTAGTTGCTTATCTCGGCGTTGAGGAGCGTGGCTGCGTTGAAGAGCGTGGTCTTGCCAACGTTGGTCTTGCCCACTATGGCGAACGTGAGCATGTTAACCCTCACCGAAGGATTTGTAAGCATCGAATATGAGGGCATCGATTTCCGATGTGAGCTGCCCGGGCCTTCAGTCTATATGAGACTAAATGGTTAGGAAAAGGCTGGGTCACATGTCTATTCCGGGCTTCTTGTTCTGCTCGGCTCTCCCGACTACCCGTTTTATCCTTCTCACCCTCGTCTCTGCCCTCTTGGCGTCGTTTATCCAGTGTATGTACATGAACCTGGCGGAGTTGGGGAAGCCCATGAAGTTCCTCTGCGCCTCGGGGCTCTCCTTCAGCGCCTTCAGGAGGTCGTCTGGGGTCTCGGGAGGCTCTCGGCTCGTGTATGCCTTCTCCCATCTGCCGTTGCTCTTGGCTTCTTCGACTGCCCTAAGCCCTGCCTCGGTCATCCTGCCTTCTTCGATGAGCCGCTCCGCTCGGTCTCGGTTGATGCGGCTCCAGATGCTCCGCTGCCTCCTGGGGCTGAAGCGCTGTACGAACTCGTGGTCGTTGAGCCG
>CAZQOX010000137.1:0-4227 GCA_964594895.1 uncultured Candidatus Bathyarchaeia archaeon | reverse complement strand
GGCGCCATAGGCGTCACCTGCGCCAAGCTGGGGGAGGCGGAGACCATGGCGGAGGCCGGCATCAGGAACATACTCATCGCTAACCAGGTGGTCGGGGAGCCAAAGGTCACCAGGCTCATGAGCCTCGCGAAACACAGCGACGTCATAGTCGCCGTCGAGGACAGCCTGAACGTGAGGCACCTCGCCGGGAGAGCCCGGGAGAAGGGCGTCAAGCTCAACGTCCTCGTCGAGGTGGACGTGGGAAACAACCGCTGCGGCGTCATGCCCGGGAAGCCGGCCCTCAACCTGGCCAAGGAGGTGCAGAGCTATCCAAGCCTAAACCTCAGGGGCATCATGGGCTACGAGGGCTTCTGCCAGTTCCTCGCAGACATGGATGAGAAGAAGCGGAAGGTCACGGAGGCCATGGACAGGCTCGTGGGCTCCAGGGACGCTCTGGAGGACGCAGGCATAGGCGTCGAGATAGTGAGCGCAGGCGGCACAGGCACCCACATGATCAGCGGCAGGCACCCTGGAGTCACCGAGATCGAGGCGGGCAGCTACGTCTTCATGGACGCCCGCTACAGCCAGGTCCCCGGCCTAGAGGACTTCGGAAACGCCCTCAGCATACTCAGCACCATAATCAGCACCAGCCATCAGGGGAAAGTGATATGCGACGCCGGCCTCAAGACCATCACCTTCGAGTTCGGCATGCCGCCAGTCAAGGGCAGAGACGACGCCAGGTACGTCAGGCCCAACGAGGAGCACGGCCACATCGAGGTGGACCCGGGCTTCGACTTGGCGGTCGGCGACAAGTTCGAGCTCATCCCCACCCACTGCTGCACAAACACCAACCTCTACGACCATCTGCACTGCGTCAGGGACGGTCGGCTGGAGGCGGTCTGGAGGATACAAGCCAGGGGAAGAAGCCAGTAGACTTCGTTCTCAACTCATTCAAGTACCCTTGTTTCTTCTCTTCGCGTAACATACAAGAAATGAGAGGCTAGACCCAGACCTCCCCGAGCAGCCTCAACGCGTTGTGGCCCAAGACCTTCTGGATCTCCGTGTCACTGTACCCGTGCACGATCATCCAGCGGGCCACGTTCACGTACTCGCTGGGGTTCTCCAGACCCCTGACATACCCCGGGTCCGCCACGCCCCTCGGCACTGGGAAAGGCTCCTCAGCCTCGACGCCTGGTCTCCTGTAGTTGCCCCTCCTCAGCGGGAACCATACGCCGTACAGCGCCTGGTGGGCGCCATACAGCGTGTCGGGGCCGCAGCCCACATGGTCGATGCCCATCACCTCGACGCAGTACTCGACGCACTCCATGTAGCTCTCGATGCTCCCGACGGGGTTCTTCCTGGTGCGTAGCCCCCTGCCGGCGCCGCCGACGCCTATGATGCCGCCGCCGTCCGCCAGCGCGTGGAGCACCTCGTCGCCGGTGGTGTGGCCCTGGGCGATGGCCGCGGGGCCGCTGTGGCTGTTGAAGATGGGGGCGTCGCTCGCCTCTATGGTCTCCAACGCCGTCCTGTCCGAGGTGTGCCCCACGTCGACGAGCATCCCCAGCTTGTTCATCCGCTTGACCGCGTCGTACCCGAAGTCCGTGAGCCCCAGGTCCTGGCTGCTCTCACCCATGCCGCCGCCCAGCATGTTGCTCTCGCTGTAGCAGACGCCCATGCTCCTGACGCCGAGGCCGTAGAGGACGTCGATCCTGTCCAGCTCGTTCTCGATGGGTGAAGCCGACTCCAGTGAGAGGACGAGGGCTATCCTGCCGTCGTCGTGGGCTTCCCTTATGTCCCTCACGGTCCTGCAGTGGGACACCATGCCCTGGTGGGCTACGTCGCTTAGTCTGATCCCGATGTCGTGTACGACGTCGTTCCACTTCCAGCCGCTGTAGCTCGTCACGTACGCCATGCCGTCCATCAGGTTGTCGAAGACGCAGTCCAGACTGCTGGTGCTCAGCGCCTCGTACGCCGTGAACTGCCGGCCAAGCCTGTGCATCTCCGGAACATCCGTCATGTCCTCAGGCCACAGCACCGGGTGCTCGTGGAGATCGACGAGCACCGTCTCCTCCATCAGCCCCTGGAATCTCTCCTCCTCCCCGCTACTAAGAGGTACAGTGTAGGGCTCCACCCGCGGATGAGCCGTGAGCCTGAACACCTTGTAGTCGAACCCCGGCTCAAGGTAGCTAAACGCCTTGTAGCCGTCGTAAACCTTCTTACTACCCATATCCATCCTTAGGAAATCTGATTATGGCGATAAAAACATTCATAGAGAAGACGATGGAGCGTGAGCCGCCCGACCATTTACTTTATAGACTTCCATCTGATAATCAACTTGTATTATTGGTTGTGAATTAATGAACACAGTCAAAGTAGAAGGAGAAAAAAGGAAGCCTAAACTGTTTCTGTATACGCTGAGCACCTGCGGCTGGTGCAAGAAGACCAAGGAGTTCCTCAAGGACAGCGGGATGGCGTACGAGTACGTGGACGTCGACAACATCACCAAGGAAGAGCAGAGGGAGGTCTTCGCCGAGCTCAAGAGGAGGAACGCCCCACACGCCTTCCCAGTGATAATAGTCGACGACGAACAGGTGATCACGGGCTTCAAGAAGGGGGCCATAGAAGAGGCCATCTCCCAGTGATCAGCATAGATGATGTGAAGAGACGGGCGCAGCGGGACGCCAAGTCTAGGGGCATACATCTCACACCGGACGAGGAGCTGCTTCAAGACCTCATAGAGGGGCTGAAGACAAACGAGGAAAGATACGGCTACCCTAGTTGCCCCTGCAGGATGGCCTCGGGGGACCTTGAGACGGACCGCGACATCATATGCCCCTGCGACTACAGGGACCCCGACGTAGCCGAGTACGGGTGCTGCTACTGCAGCCTCTACGTAGACGACGAGATACATGAAGGGAAAAAAGAGGCGCGGGCCATACCCGAGCGACGCCCCTACGATAAACAGATGGCGGCGCTGGGATTTGCGGAGAAGGAAACCGAAGAGGAGGCAACGGGAGAGATGAAGGAATCCAGCAGGAAGCTGCTCTATTGTAGACAGTGTGGATACGTGGTATTCAGAGACACGCCGCCCTACGTCTGCCCCATATGCCAGGCCAAGAGGGAGATGTTCGAGGAGATCGTCACCTTGTCTGGGCACTACACGAGGAAGGTCGGGTAGCTACTCCTCCTCGATGACCACGGCCGTCCCCGTGGCCGAGATCACGACGACCCCCAGCTGTAGCCCCAGGTCGCTTGTCTCCAAGTCAAGCCCCACGACGGCGTTGGCTCCCAGGCCCGCCGCCTTGTCCCTGACGCGGCGTATGGCGTCCAGCCGAGCCTTCTCCAGCTCGCTCGTGAAAGCCGTGACCTCGCCTCCGAACATTGACTCGAAGCCGGCCACGAACTTGCCGAGGATGCCCCTGGTCCTCGGCGTGAGGCCCGTCACGACCCCGAACACCTTCGTGATCCTGTATCCCGGCACAGTCGGGGTCGTAACTATCATGAACCCGGGTGGGCCCTCGTCGACGGTCTCGCCGCACTTTGGGCAGAACTTGGCGTCCTCAGGGATCTCTGATCCACATAATGCGCACTTCATCTCTATCCAGATGAAAAACGGGGCCCTGATTAAAAAGGTGTTGAAGGGTCAACCCACGAGGGCGTTGAAGAAGACCTTGAACGTGGCGTCCGTCAATTCTCCTATCTGGGGCGCGAAGCCGCAGAACTCCTCAGGTGACAATTTTTCACTTAAACGATCCACTGCATCAAATACAATCGGCTGTTATATAAGCAGCACATCAACGATGCAGCACAGACGTTGCATTATCCCTGCATTTTCATTTATATAGTTTAAATACTCCTGCCACGACTTATATCAGGACATGAAGTTTGTCCAGCTGAAATCGATCAGGGACGTAGTCATGCTTGTCGCCTCCTCCCCCGCCTCAAACGTGATACAGCACATGGAGAACGACGGCGACCACCTTTACTTCGTCATCGGTGGGACCCTGAGCGAGGTCTTCCTCTACTTCGTCAAGACGAAGGAAGCCCTCAAGGGAAGCTTCATCACGTATAACAGCTACTCGGGGGAGATTGGTTACAGCGAGAAGGTTATGCACGAGCCTAACATCAGCACCATCCCCGTCGTGGAGATAATTAACCAGGACCTCCTCAGCGATGACGTGCTGGAGAAGGTAGGCAAACTATAGCTGGCAGCTTTGTAAGGTGTGAAAGATAATGGATGTAGAGAGA
>CAZQOX010000136.1:0-4236 GCA_964594895.1 uncultured Candidatus Bathyarchaeia archaeon | reverse complement strand
TCTCGTCTATGCTCTTACCGAACCACTGCTCAGGGGAGTCAAGGATCTGGGTGTCTCCATGGAAAGTAGGGGTGAGGGGCCCTATCTGGACGTAGGGGTACCCGAAGCGGCCGACGAAGACGCCGGGCGGGCTGCTCCCGTCGATGCTGGTTCCCTTGACGCCCTGAAACATCTTGGAGAAGGCGCCTAGACGCGCCATTATGGGGCAGCTCGTCTTCCCGCACAGCATCTTCCCGCCCTTACACACGCTGCAGAGGCTCTGCTTAGGAGCCTGAAGCTTCAGCATGCCCTTCGTCACGTCCAGAGAGGAGGCGACGAAAGGATCACCCTCAACCATTTCACGGACCCAGACGTTCTTGGGCTTGAACCGGGTGGTGATGCGCTTCCCCATCGCCCTGAACTGGGGCGGCAGCGTTAAAAACATTGTAGGTTACACCGTTAAGGGAGAGACTAGTGAAAATGGGTGAAGCCATAGTCGTCGAAGACACGATCATCCCCTGCGACGGCGTCAGACTCCTCGGACGCCTGTACAGACCCAGGGAGGAATCCGTGTACCCCGCCGTCGCCGTCTGCCACGGATACCCCGGCGACACAAAGAACATGGATCTGGCGGAGGAGCTCGCCCTCAACGGCGTGGTGGTCCTCATATTCTACTACATGGGGGCGTGGGGAAGCGGAGGAGAGTACAGGCTGACAAACCTGGTGCCCAGTACCGCGGCTGCAGTCAAATACCTACGAGACCTGAACTGGGTCGACCCCAAAAGGGTTGGGCTGGTCTCCCACAGCATGGGGGCGGTGCCCCTGACCGAGTGCATGAGCGTAGATCCGTCGCTGAAGACGGGGGTTCTCATGGCGCCCGCCTCAGACATCAAGTCCTGGTCCGAGGAGCCGTACCTTGAGAACATCGTACCCGTTTTCCTCAAGATGGCGGAGGGTAAACTGGCTGGGTGGACGGAGGAGAGGCTGCGAGAGGACGTCAAGGTCGCCACCTCCGAGTTGAATCCAATCGAAACCGTGAGGAAGATCCACGCACCATTGATGGTGGTCCTAGGCACCAACGACAACGTGACCACGCCGTCAGACATCAGGAGGCTCTACGAGGCGGCCAACGAGCCCAAGAAGCTGGTGGAGATCGAGGGCGCCGACCACGGGTTCAGCGAACACAGGATCCCCCTGCAGAAGGCGGTCATCGACTGGGTCTCCTCTCACCTATAGTTTATACCTGCGTCAAGATCGGGTCGACATCGAGAAGACTCCTTCAAAACTATGCACGATGTAACCGTAAGAGAGGCACATCATGTTTTTAACCTGATTTTTCTACGCCTAAATGAAAGTAATGGGCATACAGCAGAGATGCATGCGTTTCATCAAGGCATATTTGAACACGAACTGGAGGCTATCCCTAAGCCTAGTCACGTCGCTAGCCCTCATCCTCACGATCTACACGTACAGCGCCCAAGTGACCAACGCCTCCTACCAGCCAAGCGAGTACCTCAAAGAGTACCCGGATACATCAGTAGGCCCCACCGGAAGCCCCTTCGACTGGATAAAAGGACTAGGCTACCTGGGTTTAATCGCGACAATAAGCCTGCTGTTCTTCAGGTACCTGATGACCCTGCCTTGGTTCAGCACATTCGTGAAAGCGTTGAAAAATAGGATCTAACGTCTTCTTTTAAAGCGCTCTTCCCTGGCGTAGAGAATCCGTTTCTTATAGTTAGATCTGTTCCTTCTCTTGGGAGTGGGGCTCTTCCTATCGGTGCCATCGATCTTTGGGGTCTGAGCCCTCACCTTTCCTGCTTTAGTAAGAGAGCCGTGCGTCGGCAAACCTATTCACCGCCAACCCTATTATGGCAAACTATTTTAAACCTTATGGAGAGAAAGGCGCGTCGTGGCCGGGCACCACCAAGACGGGGTCCAGGTCCCTGATCTTCCGCAGACTAGCCACGGCGACGTCGGCCTCAAGGTTCTTCGTGACCACACTCGGCGGCCTCAGCTCCATCAGGTCCTCCTTGACTATGGCGGCGTCCCCCACCAGAGCGACGAGCCCGTCCTCCGTGTCCACGAGGGTCGTGACGCTCCCCGGTGTGTGGCCCACCGTCTCGATGATCTTCACGTTTTCGGAGACCCTGGCTTCGCCCTTGAAGCTCTTCACGTCCATGATGCCCATGAAGGCCTCGGTGAACTCGGGCCAGTACAGCCTGTCGCAGAACTTCACCTCCTCCTCGTGGACGTAGAGCGGCTTGCCCTTGAACATGTAGTTAGCCTCTATGTGGTCGTAGTGGCAGTGGCTGTTTATCACGACGTCTATGTCGTCAGGCTTCAGCCCGAACTCCTCCAGCCTCATCCCGAGGGTGCCGTACCTCCCAAGCTGCAGTATACCCGGGTCGTGGACGATGTTCAGGTCCCCGTCCCTAATGAGGACCGTGTTTGTGCTCCCCAGGCTGAAGACCTTGCCGCCGTAGACCTCGTTAACCGTCTCCTGAGGCATCGGCGTGAGGGGCCACCTGACGCTCAGCACCGGGTGCCCCCCGTGAAGACCCACCCTGTGGTAGAAGCAGTGAACCAGGACGTCTATCCTCGCCTTCTCTTTCAAGTATCCATCACCCTGACTCCGGGTGAGACATATGACGCGGAGAGCTTATCACGGTTTCTTTCGACCAGGGCCCATGGGTTCACGGAGACTAGGTCTAGGGACTCCTCCTCGCCCAACCCGACGAGGCTCATCAACGCGGCCAACGACCTCGGGGCCCTCATGCCGTGAACGGAGTCGGCTCCACTGGAGAGAACCACCGGCACGTCGTATCTTCGGGCGTTCAAGACCTCCTTTCCCAGTTGCTTGATGACGTGGCCCAGCTTCTCAGGGTCTTGGGTAAGTAGGTCCCTGGCCACCACCTCGTAGTGGCAGCCGCCTTCACCCGCCAACGACGCCTGCTGCCTGTCAAGCCACATCGTATTCCTCCTCGAAGGGTCTCTCGGGAACCTCAGGAGATCTACCCTATGATCCTTGGCCGCCTGGCGGGCCACGCTCTTGGATAGACACAGAACCGATATCACCTCGTGCTTATGTCTGCTCCCCTTGAGCATGCGCCGTAGATCCTGCTGGCTCCTCGGCGCGATGTCGAGCCTTGATATCACGTCGATGGGGGCGTCAGACGTGATGTCCTCCCCGCAGCCGACCGCCGAGTACCCCAGATGGTTGGCGTGGCTCAGCATCAGAGCCGTCTTCTCCGGCCCGGGGAGTATCTGGAGGTCTATGAAGCGTCTCATGTCGGTTACGTCTCCAAGGATTCTATGTACATTCGTATCGACTCTACGGGATCCGCCTTGTGGGGGAGCCGGAGCCTCGCCTTGACCCTGATGGAGTCATGCCTCTCCAACACCGTCTTCCCGGCGTACGCCTTCTGCTTGTCGAGCCTGATGTAAAGGTTCTTCGATTCGTCGATGCGTTGGGGCAGCTCGTCCAGTAGGGCCTGGAGGTCCAGAGACGAGAGCCGTCTGACGACGTGCTCAAGAATCTCCGTGGCCTGTCTCCTGTGCTTCACGTTGAGTTTCAGTGTGGTTATGGGGTCCCCGTAGTAACCCTGCAGCTTGACTGCCTCGAGGGCCGGAGGATCGATGTCCGGCGGCAGGAGATTCAGGACGGCTTTCCTTACCTTAGACTCATCCTCCGTCGCGTGGGCCAGCGCGGTCACCTCGACGCTCTGAACCACCCTCTCAGGCCACACAACCTTCACTCCGACAGCGGAATCGTAGACGGCTCCCCGGGTATTATGCTTATCTCGGGGGCCTGGCCAACGGCGTCTCGCGCCTTCTTCGTGTCACTCAGGCCTAGCGCGGTGTCTCTGAATCGGTCGGGTATGCCTGGTCTCATGCACGGCTCTCCGCATGGCAGATGGGCATCGGTGTTCACGTGTATCGTGTCGAGCTACGGCTATTTAGGTTCAACCCGTGGAGGGGTAACCCTTTTCTAGTGTGCGAAGCTCTGAAGCATGGGCGGTCGTAGCTCAGTGGATAGAGCACGGGTCTTCGGAACCCGGGGTCGCGGGTTCGAATCCTGCCGACCGCGCCAAACACCGGACCAGAGCGAGGTTACCATGATAAACCTCCAAGCTTTATAGCGTCCGTCGATGAATCATTCTCCATGATCCCGGAACGCCACATGATCCGCCCGGTATGGGCGGAGGTAGACTTGGACAGGTTGGCTCATAACGTCCGCGAGGCGAGGCGGGTGACCCC
>CAZQOX010000135.1:0-4242 GCA_964594895.1 uncultured Candidatus Bathyarchaeia archaeon | reverse complement strand
CCTCGTCGAACACCGTGCGGGCCACCGCTGCGTAGCCTTGAGGCGAGAGATGGACTCCGTCGTCGCTGTACGGGGGGTTCAGCCTTCCATCGGGGCCGGCGAGGGAAGAGAACAGGTCTACCACCCTAATCCCTTTGCCGTCGCAGTGCTCCGTCATGAGGGCGTTGAGCTCCCTTATCCGCGAGTTCATGGAGTTGTCCGCCTCGGTGGGCGTCAACGTGCACGCTATGGGCACGGCCCCAGCCTCGAGGGCCCTCTCGTAGAGCCTCGTCAGGTTCTCCATGACGTGCACCGGTTCCCTCCCGGCGTAGAGGTCGTTTATGCCGGCCCAATTGATGACGTAGTCGGGGAGCTCGGCCTCGACGCTCGTCCGGAACCGTCCGAGCATCCCGTCCGTGCTGTCGCCGTTGATGCCCTTGTTGACGAAGAACGCCTCGTAGCCCTTGAGCCCCAGCTCCCGGAGCCTGACGCGGGCCATGGGCTCAAGCATGTCCGTGTACGGCGTCTCAGCGTAGCCGCCGTAGGGGCTTGGCGACTGGTAGCCCACCGTGAGGCTGTCCCCGAGGCACACGAATGCGACGAACCTGGCAGCAGGCATCTCAAGGCATCTGTGGGGAGGGGATATTAATACCTTGACCCCAGAGATGTACAGGTGAATGGTTTTGCCCGAAGGTTTCAAGAGCAGCGTCATGGGCGCCGACCTCGTCATTGTGAACGGGAAGGTGGTCACGGTGGATGTGAGGGGCACCGTCGCCGAGGCGGTGGCGGTGAAGGACGGCAAGGTCGTGGCGGTGGGGACGACGAAGCAGGTGAAGGGGCTCGCCAACGGCGGCACGAAGGTCATTGACCTGGGGGGGAGGCTTATGCTACCAGGCTTCATCGACACCCACGAGCACTGCATAAGGCGGGGGCTCCAACTGGACTGGGTGAACTGCAAGTCCCCGCCCATGCGCGGCCTCGGCGAAGTGACGGAGGCGCTTCGAGAGAAGGCGGAGACCAAGCAGGAGGGTGAGTGGGTCGTAGGCTCGGGGTTCGACGAGAGCCAGTGGATGGACAAACGGTTCCCCAACAGGTACGACCTGGACAAGGCGTCCAAAGATCACCCCATGTACCTTGGGAGGGCGGGCGGCCACAACTCCGTGGCCAGCAGCCTCGCCCTGGAGCTGGCAGGCATCACCAAGGACACGCCTCAGCCGCCGGGGGGCAACATCGAGCGAGACGAGAACGGGGAGCCCACGGGCCGCCTAGATGAGATCGCGGCCATGGACATGGTGAGGAGCCTCATCCCGAAGCCGTCAGGATTCAAGGAGATAGAGCTGCTGGTCGAGAACTGGCCGACCCTGGAGGAGCAGTACCTCAGCTGGGGCCTCACCACCATACACGAGGCCCACATCAAGGCGCCCGAGGCCCACGCCTACCAGGTCCTCGACGAGGAGGGAAAGCTCAGGATAAGGATCGGCCTCATGCTCGACGGCATGACGCCCTACAACGGCCACGCCACAAGCGACCTGAGCCGCCAAGGCATCCGGACGCCGTTCAAGTGGAGCGACAGGCTATGCGTCGTAGGCGTCAAGGTGGGCACGGACGGCGCCATGGGAAGCCTCACGGCGGCGCTCAACGAGGACTACTCCAACGACCCCGGCAACAAGGGCATCATAAGGTGCACAAAGGAGGAACTCACAGACGAGATAGTCAGGTGCCACGTCGCAGGCATAAGGACGTGCACACACGCCATCGGCGACAGGGCCATCGACATGACCCTCGACGCGCTTGAGGAGGCCATAAACTCCAGGCCGTGGCCCGGCCACAGGCACAGGATAGAGCACGCCGGCTACGTTCTGCCCAGGCAGCTGAAGCGGATGGCGAGGCTGAAGATCAACGTCTCGGCCTCCATCGGCTTCTGCTACCCCATCGGGGACAGCCACATCGCCGCCCTCGGCAAGGACAGGCTCTGCGGGTACTACCCCATGAAGAGCTTCAGGGACCACGGCATCGTGGCGGCGGGGAACAGCGACGGCTTCGGAGACAGCTACGCCCTCACCGGCATATACGGCTGCGTCACACGGAAGTCGAGGGGCGGCAACCTCCTCTGCAAGGACGAGGCCATCCCCATCATGGACGCATTAAAGGTCTACACGTGGAACGCGGCCTACCTAGAGGGAAACGAGGACACGAAGGGCTCCATAGAGCCGGGGAAGCATGCGGACTTCGTGGTCCTGGACAGGGACATAACCGCCGTGGACCCCGAGGAGATACTGGAGACGAAGGCAAGCATGACCATCGTGGGCGGCGAGGTCGTCTACCAGCGGTCACCGTGACCCTGCGTAGATCTTCTCTATCTTTTTGATGTACTCGGGCGCTAGCCCATGAGCCTTTGCGCCGGTGATCATCAGCTCCACGTAGCTCCTGGCGGGTGTGAACGGTCCTTTAGGCTCAGCCACCCTGTAGAGGTCGGCCTCGTGCCACCCCCCGTCCTCGCCGAGTACAAGGAAGGTCTCCCGCCTGTAGAGCCCCTGGGGGACGCTCTCCAGCACGTCCAGGTCCAGCATCTCCTCCTCGGGGACGTCGTAGATGACTCCGTGGACGAGGCCTCCCGGCTTCTCGATTATGGTGCTGATGCCTCCCTGACGTCTCTCGCTCCAGAACCTGAACTGGACCTCGTAGTTGGGGAGGTAGGCCCTCATGACGAACTCGGCGCCGGGGCAGTAGCTGCGCAGGAACCCCGTGTTCAGGTTCGAGCCGTAGCCGAAGTGGTGCATGGATACCACATGCGTTTCAGGGATTTAGAAGTATCCGCACGTGGGTAAATCTGGGTCTTCGGGAGCCTGTGGGACATAGGCCACGCCTCCGGCCCCATACTCACAGGTCTGCTTCTATCCTGGCTGGACTACGTCCCCGCGTTCGGGGTCATCTCTCTGGTCCTCCTCGCAGCGGCTGGCCTTTTCCAGCTCTTCGTTGAAACCCCCGGGGGCGGCCTAGCGTAACAGTTCGAGGCCGGCGGTGTACGCCCCGAGCTCAGCGAAGAAGACGGAGTCCGCTGTTCCGATTATCACGGCGTCGCCGTCCTCGGGCCCCAGCTCCATTATGGACTCGACGATGGGTTTCTCCACGGCATCGGGTAGTGCCGGGACCTTGAAGCGCCCATCCTCGACGATCAGGGTGGTCGCGCCGGACGCGCCGGAGATCAAAGCGTTATCCCTCTGCTCGACCCCCAGCCTCACCTTTGAGGCGCCGCCCTTCACGAGCACGGCGTGGTTGTGCTCTCCGACGGTCAGATGGCTCCTCGGAACCGGTCTCCCTCTGATGCGTTGGGTGAGTTCCTCCAAGAGGCCCTCGCCCTCAGAGGTCAACTCCACGCCTCGCCGGGTGGATGAGACGAGGCCCTCCTCCGCCAGCCTCCTCAGCAGGTTCCTGACGGTTCCCTCGCCGAGGCATAGGGCGGCTGAGAGCTGCTTCCTACCGGGGCTCTTTTCTCTAATGATGCGCAACGCGATCAGCGCGTGGGCCGAGGTGAACTCGGGTGTCCGGCCCGGCGCCGTCTTCCCGGAAAGAGCGTACAAGGTCTCTACGGGTCTCACGGTTTCTGGTACACCCGGCCCCGGTTAAGTCTTATGAGAAGCCGGTGTAGGTCCACGCCGCCGCGTCGCCGTCGTGGAGCCTCCACTGGTCGGCGCCCACCGATCCTGTCTGCCACCCGTCGTCGTAGTAGCTCCAGAGCCAGTACTTGTCTGTCTCGCCGCCGACGCCGTTCACCGTGTCCACGAAGGCGCCGAACTCGAACACCGTGTAGTCTAGCTCCGCGACGCGCCGCGTGGCGTTCAGGAGAGACTCACCCGCCCCGATCATGGTCCCGTTGAACCATGCAACCGTGCCGTTCCCGTAGTCTATCATTATGTCCACGGTCGCCGTGAAGCTCTCGAGCTCGCCGAGAGCTCTCTGGTAGTCCGCCTCCAGGGTGTTAACGCGGTTGTTCAGGTATACTGCGCCGGCGCCGGCCGCTATGGTCGTGCATAGAAGGAGGGCCGCCGCCCACTTGTAGCTTGAGTCACTAATCAACATGTATCATACTCCCTATGGCTCGAAGGAGGGGGGGCAGACCCACGGCGAAGAAGACCGCGTTGCTCAGCTCATGCATGACGGCGAAGGGCACGCCGCTGATCAGGGCAACGGATACGGGGATGCCGGCGACATAGGCCGAGACCACGTTGGTGAACAGGTCGTAGACGAAGGTAAGCAGGAACC
>CAZQOX010000134.1:0-4282 GCA_964594895.1 uncultured Candidatus Bathyarchaeia archaeon | reverse complement strand
GGGTACGCGGCGGCCTGGTCACCGACCTCTGGCCCTACGTCGAGCGCATAGAGACGCCGACGCTGCTGCTCAAGGGAGAGCAGAGCGACCTGGTCACCCCTGAAACCTTGAAGCGCATGGAGGAGACCATGCCAGACCTTGAGGCGGTCGAGGTAAAGAACGCGGATCACATGATACCTCAGGACGTCCCCGAGGAGTTCGAGAGGCTCGTACGGGGTTTCCTCGAAAAAGTCTACTGAAGCCGACGAGCCCCCCTTTATCGTAAATAATTCGATGGAAATCTCGGCGAACGTGTTATAATATTCAATGGGCAGGATGATTGGTTAGAGGCTGGTTCAAGAATTGGAGAGGCTATGCGACCTATACTTCGAGCTGTCGAACGAGGAGAGGCTCAAGATCCTGTACAGCCTCAGAGAGGAGAACGTGAACATAACGACTCTCGCCCAGAGGATAGACGTGACCACGCAGGAGTGTAGCAGGCACACGTCCCGCCTCGCGGACATCGGCCTCGTCCAGAAGAACCCTGAAGGAACCTACTGTTTGACGCCTTACGGCCGTCTGACGCTGCGCCTCGTCCCTGGGCAGCTGTTCGTCTCTACACACCGCGAGTACTTCAACACACATACCCTCGATCACCTGCCCTCCAGGCTCTTGGTGAGGATAGACGAGTTAAGCGACGGCAGGTTCACCCAGGACGTCTGGGTCACCTTCAGCATACTGGAGAACCTGTTCAAGGAGGCCGACGACTACGCCTGGATGATCCAGGACCAGTACCTACTCAACATACTTCCCCTCGGCGTAGAGGCCCTCAGGAGAGGCGTCAGGTTCAGGTCCATCGACCTCGCGAATAAGGAGGAGCATAGGAGACTCGACGCCGAGAGGCCAAGCTACATCACGGCGGAGGACGAAGAGTACCTGCTTCAGGCGTGGAGAGAGGGCCGCCTGGAGACCCGGCTCGCGGAATCGATCCAGGTGTTCCTCTACGTCACCGAGAGGAAAGCCATAGTTGCGTTCCCGCTCGTCGACGGCTCCTTCGACTACGTGGGCTTCGCCACGGAGAGCCCAGACGGCCTCAGCCTGTGCCGCGACATCTTCGAACACTACTGGAGCCAAAGCAGCCCTCCCACGCAGGACAGGGTCCAGGAGTCCCATAAAACCAGAATGCAACGCCACAAAGAAGCAGAGAAGGAGACATAACAACCCTCTGCGCCTACGCGATAAACGAGAGCCCGTCAGGCAACGCGAGTATCACTCAGCAGATAGGGGAAGAGGGGATAAACGAGAAAAGTCGAACCGACGCCTCTTCCACCGAAAGACACCCCAGAAACACCCCTTTCAGATCAAATAATGTATGAGAACGTCGTCCACCGAACACAAAAACACGCACACCAAAAACGCTGATCCCACCAATCTCTTTGGAAGCGACGCTTGATCGGACAACAAGGTGATGACTGACACGGAGAAGCGTAAAGACTAGAGAGAGTTTGGAGCCGCATTCTATAGTCGGGAAAAGATACAACGACAAAGGGGTGGTGAAGTGTTAGATGGGTCTCTGGAACTCGCCATAGCCCGGCTTCCCGACCACCTGCCCGTCCTCGTAGACTATCTCGCCGCGGACCATGGTCATCAACGGCGCCCCCTTCCCCTTCATTCCCTCGTACGGCGTTATCTTCTGGATGGTGTGAAGGTCCTCGCCACTGATGTGGAACGGTTTACCCATGTCGGCCACCACGAGGTCGGCGTCCGCGCCGAGGATGATGTCTCCCTTCTTGGGGTACAGCCCGTTCATCATGGCGGGGTTCGTGCTGAAGACCTCCACCAGCCGCTCCAGGCTGATCATGTCCCTGTTCACGGCGTCCAGCATCAGCGGCAGGCTCGTCTCTATGACCACGCCGCCGCTGGGCGCGTCGAATATGTTCTCCCATCCCCGCTCCTTCTCCTCCCTCGTGTAGGGGGCGTGGTCGCTGGCCAGCACGTCGATGGTGCCGTCGTTGAGCGCCTCCCAGAGCCTCAGCTGGTCGTCCTTGCCCCGCAGCGGCGGGTCGACCTTGGCGTAGGGGCCTCTCTCCTTCATGGCCTCCCTGGTGAAGAGGAGGTAGTTGGTGCTGGTCTCCCCGGTCACCGCCTGGCCCCTGGCCTGGGCCCACTCAACCACGTCGACGGCGCCCGACGCCGTCATGTGGCATATGTGCAGGTGGACATCCGTCTCCGCCGCCAGCGTGACGCACCTCATCGTGGCCTCCACCTCGGCTATCGCGGGCCTGAAGTCGCAGTGCGCCAACGGGTCCGTGCGGCCGGACGCCTTGGCCTCCTCCATGTACATGTCCACCAAGTTGCCGTTCTCGGCGTGCACCAGCAGCGGTTTATCCAGCTCCGAGAGGGTGTTCATATGCCTGAGCAGCGTGTAGTCGCTGGCGGCCAGCTCCTTGAACCGTGCGATGAGGAAGCTCTTGAACGCCGTGGCGCCAGCCTCGCTGACGGCGATTATATCCTCGGTTGGCACCTCGCCCGCGCCTCCGATGAACGCGAAGTCCACCAGGCTCTTTCTCTCAGCGATCCCCTTCTTCTGGTTGAACGCCTCGACGGTCACCGTCGCGGGAACCGTGTTCGGCATGTCCACCACCGTGGTCACGCCGCCGGCGGCAGCCGCCCTCGTCCCGGACTCGAAGTTCTCCCGCTCCGGGAAACCCGGGTCACGCAGGTGGACGTGCATGTCCACCATGCCAGGCAGGACTACCTTCCCCGCGGCGTCGATGACCCTGTCGGCGCTGGGCTCGCCTGACTTGACGACGCCCACTATCTTGCCTTCGTCGACGACCACCGAGCCCTCCGTGATCCCCGAGGGCAGCACAAGCAGTCCGTTCTTGATAATTGTGTCAACAGTCAACTCTAGACTCGCAGAATACAGCGACGGAAGGGATTAAACTCTTTCCAAGAAAAAACTAGAGGGGAACGACGACCTCGGGCCTCTGTATCCTTGAACGGATCTGGGTGGTGCCGTCCACGCAGGCCAGCCTGCCCTCATGCCTTTCCAGGAGGCTGAACCTAGCGTCGTCCATGGGGTTGACTCCGAAGCCCTCCGTGATGATCAGGGTGAACCCGAAATCTTCGCCGCCCGTGACGCCGACCCCGAGCTCGTAACCCAAGAACTCCGTAAGGTCCTTCTGATCCACCCCACCGACGATCACTGCGCTGACGCCGTTCTTGGCCGCGGCACGCAGCGCGTCCACCGTGACGACCGAGCCGCCGACAACCACCCTGCCCCGATGCTCTGCCTTGATCTCCTCCGACGTCAATGGAAGGTCAGCCGAGTCCACGGCGAACACCAGTTCACCTACGGCCTCGCCTCCGAGTCCAAACGCGCCTTGAAGCACGGCGGCCCTGGTCTCGACGACCGCGCCCTCGCCATCGATTACATCCACGACCTCGCCTGGCAGGTGAGCCTTCACCATCATCTGGATTGGGTGGCCCCTGACTATTGCGCGTCCAGTTGTAGACGAGAAGCTCTCGATCCTGCCGTCGATGGGAGACCTCGCCACCTTTGTGGATCTACCGAAGAACGACCTGTAGATGGCGATGACCTCGTCCTTGTTGACGTCGTCGCCTTCGGTCTTCAGCATGTGGTTCTTCACCATGTCCGGGCTGATGCCCAGCGACGCATAGATCTTCAGTTCACGGATGTCGGGGTTCTCCACCACGCCCTTGGCGACCACCGTGTCAGGCTCCACCGTGTCCCCGGGCTTCACCAGCACCTCGCCCTCGGTGGGGATCCTCCGCTCCTTCCGCACCACGGTGTCCTCAAACAACTGTATGCTCTGCATGTGATCCACCTCTACGTGGGCGCCTTCGGCGTCTTCCTGAACCTGTTCAGCGGCCTCCCCCTCGCGTCCAGAATCAAGCCTACTTCGCCGCCATGTATCTGCTTCTTCACCTGTTTGCCTCTTCCGGCTCCAAGATCCAGCCGCCTATGAGGCGTGAACGTTGCCTCGGCTACTTCGTCAACGCCCAGAGGGACGAGGCGGGTGTCGCCTACCTTTACAGACTCGACCATCTCTGAGCCGTCCATCGTCATATGAACCGTCACAGCCTCCTCTCCCTCCCCGGCCTTGCCCATTGGCGCGACACACGTGGCCAGGTTCGACAGGCTCTCCTCGACCAGTATCTGGAGCGCCGCGTCGTGGTTGACGCCAAGCAGGTTGCCCAGGTGAGGCATTATGCTAGACCGGTCCACCATGATCTCGGTTACCCCCATCGGCTCCAGGGAGTCGACGAGTATCATCGC
>CAZQOX010000133.1:0-4283 GCA_964594895.1 uncultured Candidatus Bathyarchaeia archaeon | reverse complement strand
AACTTCCCCGACGGATCATCCATCAACATAGGAGTACTTATCGACCCTCTTAGCATAATTATTTGCTTCGTTGTCGCATTTCTATCCTTTATAATAGCTGTCTACTCCCTCGACTATATGCATGGAGACCCAGGCTTAACGAGATACTGGTTCTTCTTCCTATTCTTCATAGGCAACATGCTCCTCCTCGTTACCTCAAACAACCTTTTACAACTTTTCATCGGATGGGAAGGCGTCAGCATATGTAGCTATGGCCTCATTGGCTACTATTATAGAGACGAAAAGGATAAATGGGTTGGGGAGCCCTCTCCGAATAAGCCTCCATCTGAATGTGGAATGAAGGCTTTCGTCATGATTTCTGTGGGTGATGCCCTACTTCTTGCGGCAATCATTATCATCTTCCACTTCTCAGGCACATTAAACTTGATGGAACTCATAGAGAGTGCACCAAAATGGATGGCATCCATTGCTTCAAATCCAGGACTCCTAACACTTACGGTAATCTTATTCTTAGCTGGACCAATAGGCAAGTCGGCTCAGTTTCCCCTCCATGAGTGGCTGCCAGAAGCAATGGCTGGCCCTTCACCCGTTTCAGCCCTAATACACGCCGCAACGATGGTTAAGGCTGGTGTATACCTAGTTGCCCGGATGTCTCCCGCGTTTTATGTCGGTTATTTTATGCATGGAATCCAGGAGGCTCAGGTCTACTTCATAGCCATAGCATGCATAGGTGCCTTAACCGCCTTTATGGGTGCCTCCCAAGCCATGGTCTCTGTAGAACTAAAGAAGATTCTCGCCTACTCTACTATCAGTCAGATCGGGTATATGATGCTCGGTCTCGGTGTCTCCGGGTTAAGCGAGGGCTCCTATGTTACCGGTCTTACCAGTGGGATATTTCACCTTACGAGCCATGCACTTTTCAAGGCGGCTCTTTTCCTTTGTGCGGGATCAGTCATCCATTCAATGGGTTCTATCTATATTTCGAATATGGGTGGCCTCAGGAGGTATATGCCTATTACCTTTTTCCTAATGGTCGTCTCTACCCTATCTCTATCTGGCATCTCACCCCTAAATGGGTTCTGGAGTAAGGATTCTATCTTCGAAACCTGCCTCGACGTGGGGACTCCGTTATCTATGGTGCTCTTGGCTTTTGCGTCGATAAGCGCTGTTATGACTTTCTTCTATAGCCTAAGATGCATCGGAATAACCTTCTATGGACCAGAAAGCGAGTATATAGAGGAGAGATTGCGTCAGGGTCATGGCCCCCATGAGGTCTCAAGAGTCATGTGGGGACCTGTGGCAATCCTTGTTTTCTTTGTGGTCGCCATTGGGTTGCTTGGATTGGTTGGGATCTTTAACCCTTACTTTTCACCAGAGGTTTCAATAGAGCATCAGATGAATAATATGCTGAACCTCATGAAAATCCAGGTTCCCCTAGAAACTGTTTTAGTCTCCTCTAAGATTTCAGCTTTAGGGATCTCCTCGGTTGTGATTCTTATAGGAGGGGCTTCTGGGTGGATGTTCTATATTAGACACAAGTTTGATTCCTGGGAGTTAGTGTCAAGTAATAATCTGCTTAAAGGGATACACAAGTTTCTGTTGAACAGGTGGTACATAGACGCCTCCTATTACAAGTTATTTGTTAATGGCGTCTTATCTGTTGCTAGAGTAGCTTTCATTGATTTCGAGTTGGGGATCATAGATAAGTGGCTGAACGTTGGTATCCCAAGTTTCTTCATAGGTTTACATAATAAGGTTGAGAAGGTTCAGACTGGTATACTGTCTTTTAACATACTGTATGTAACCGCCGCATTAACGGTTCTGATCCTATGGATGATTGTAGTTTACATTTAGAAGGTATATAATAATCTTAATAATTATATGTTCTTGGTTTAGATCTAATGTTTATTAAGAATCGAAAAAAACTGGTGGAATTGTTTAGGGTTGATTCCCTCAATTATTAGATATGCGCTTCTCGTCATTTCTATTTCCTCTTCCTCAAACATCTTAAGGGACCAGAAAACATAGGGTAAGCCCATAGAGTCAGTTCTTATGGCTTTATCAAGTAGTTCAATTATGTTTCTCTGGAGATTTACTCTTGCAATATCTGATTCGATATTTGCTATATGAGTATTTGCGTTAACCTCTAGGTTCATTAGGGTATTCAATAGATTCTGGTTTATGGAGCTGGTTTTGGCTATTGTTTCCTTGAGGGTGTCCAAGTATATGTTATCTAGCTCAACAGTCAATATACCAAGATTATCTGTTTTCTTGAAATCTTCTAGGCGATTCGATAGGGGGTAATAGTAGATAGATTTCTTCATTAAATTAACCATCTCTTCAACATTATCTGCATCCAGCAACGCCTCAATACTTTCTATTCTTTGTGGAGGAATAGGAAGCAATGTTTCCTGGATCCTTTCTCTTGACAACTTCGTATATTTTCCTCTTAGTATTCTCTTGAGATTAATGATTTCCATCCTTAGTAGATAATATATATTAAGGTAGGAGATGTAATCCTCGGGCGATACTTTTAAGATTCGTTCAAGCCGTTCTAGGAAGAGGGCTTGGAAGACCCTCTCATAATCTATGGCCCTCGCGTCAGTTGGGAGCGTATCTATCCTTTTCCCATAGGGGGTTCCCATAAGATTTTCATTGAATTCCTCAACATTTTGAGAATTAATTATGAGCGATAGCTTCCCGATATCTAATAGTTCCTGAACCATAGCGTGGCATCTTACAACTACATATTCTTGGCTAACATCGAGTTTTGGGGAATTAACAATCATTTAATTACTATAGTTTCTAGTCACCACTTAAAAATATGTGCATATGTGCATTTTATGTTTGTTTATGGGCCCGCCGTTTAATAATAAATATGTGTGGATTAAAATTTTAGGTGGAATTGGATGGGTTTAGACCTCCGGCCTCTGCCATGTCAACAACACACGAACCAGAGATTTTAGATGAATTCGAGGCATATATCTAACGGTTAAGTTGCAGCTAGCGTATGAGTCAGTGAGCGGATCGGTCGTTTGGGCTCGACGTTTCTTCGAAGCATCAAAGTGGGTGTTCAGACCGGAGACGTCCTCTATCCAGGTAGAGGTTTAGAGTGTCAATATCGTATAGAGTTATGAAAAATCCAGAAGATGCCATTGAATCGCGTTAGTTAGATACAGTTGAATATTTTAAAATTTTGATTAGATGTTGTTTACTCCTGACATAAACGTACATCGTCCAGAGTAATTCTATTATCTAATGTCTTACTTAATCAAGAACCATTTAACTAATTAAGCATAAAATTTTTCGCATTAAAAAAACCATATGCATGTGTACATGACCATTACGCGTTGAGGTTCAATAAGGACAAATAATAACAATAATCAAATCGATGCTATAGGGGCCAGTTAAGGAGATAAAGTTGTGATAGAGCCCTTGCATGCATTATTGTGGCAGCTGATAAGAAAGCCAAGATGGGATAAAACTCACAGTACTAATTAAACAGGGACGGTCATAGAGTTGGATGAGTAATTAGATCTCGAAAACTAACACATGCATGCTATGCTGCCCATGTGCATGCGATTGTGAGTTTCATCAACTCTTTTTTTCAGTAAAAGTACAGAAGCTTATTAAGCGAAACGGACTGTGGTTTTTGGGGCATCGAGGTGGCCGAGGAGTTCACTGTAGCGCCCATGAGGCGGCTCCTGAAGAAAGCGGGAGACCTAAGGATCAGCCCTGACGCCGCCGAGGAGCTGAGGAGGGCCGTTGGCGCCTACGGTTTGAGGGTCGCCCAGCTGGCCGTCGAGACGGCGCAGTCGGAGGGCAGGAAGACGGTTTTAGAAAGGGATATCAAGGCGGCGGCTGTAAGGGTAGGGTGCTCGGAGGAAGATGGACCTGAGTGAGAGAAAGGAGCCTACAATCATGGGTATTCTCTTCGGCGCCCAGACCGAGTACGTGAAGAGCCTTGCGCCGGTGTTCGCCCTCAGCCTGTTCCTATTCATCTTCTCGACGTTCATGGGTTACAGCATGGGCGAGGACATCCCGGCCTCCGTCTTCGAGGGGATCCTCAGCAACATACCGGACCCCACCGAGTCGACGTCCCTCGAGATGTTCACAGCCATACTATCCAACAACGTGTTGGCGAGCTTCCTCTTCCTCGCGTCGGGGATAGTCGTGGGGATACCTCCGCTCATGTTCATAATAGTCAACGGCTTCTTCGTAGGCTGGGTATCCTACTCTGTGGCCTCGGAGCTGGGGCTGGGGTTCGTGGTTTCGTCTCTGCT
>CAZQOX010000132.1:0-4289 GCA_964594895.1 uncultured Candidatus Bathyarchaeia archaeon | reverse complement strand
ACAACAGGTCCGTCCCTGAGAGGGCCGACGACTGCATCATGTGCATGGCGTGCGTGAACGCCTGCCCCACCCAGGCCATCACGGTCGAGGAGTAAAACCCCCAAAAAACCCTTTTTTCTACCTATTTTTCATGTCTAGTGCTGCCTGACGGCGATGGCCCTGACTATGTCGGCGGTGTTCTCGCACCAGTCGGCGATGGTTTCAAGGGCGTCGAGGAACTCGTTCAGCAGTATAAGTGCGCCGGTGGTGAACTCCGGGAACTCCAGCGTCGCGAAGTGTTTCCTCGCCTCCTCGTAGAGATCGTCGATGTTCTCCTCAAGCATCTCCACCTCGTTGGCCAGCGCCAGAGCCTTCGCGCTGTCCTTCGGTAGAACCCTGATACAATGGGTCAGCACCTTGACACAGTCCACGTCAGCCCTAACCATGTTCATGGTGGCAACCTTGATCTCGTCAGGCGCCTTATCGAAGGGGATGCTGTTGAGAATCCTGCCCGCCTCCTTGCTCCAGTCGGCGATCCAGTCCACGGCCCTCACCATCTCCATTAGGTCGTCCCTCTCCTCGGGGAACATCTCGCCCTCCGTGAGCTCCTCCACCATCCTGCGGCGGAGCTCGTCGGCCTGCATCTCCATCTCGGAGACGCTCATGTAGGATCTCTTGCATTTATCTGGCTCGCATTCGGCCGCCGCCTCAACCATGTCGTAGAGGCTGTTCACCGCCTTCTGGGTCAGCTCCAGATGATCCTCTACCATCTCGAGGACCTTACTCCCTCTCTTGGGGGCGAACCAGCCGAATATTCTTCTAGACAAGTTATGCCAACAAATCTGTGTAATACTATACTATATACTTTCCTTCCTCATCTTGGCATGATCAAATAATAGTATAGGATGATAGAGGTAGGAATGATGTGGAACAGCGCCGCTACAATGAGAGTCGTCCTCGGTGAAGAAGAAAATATGGCAGCCACCCGCCTCACAAGCCTTGAAAACGGTTTAAGCAGAGGCATGAAGATCAGCGCACCCACGACGTTAATGGTGAGGTGTACCAGCCACACACCAAGACTGATCGGGTTCCCTGTAGCCAGCGCCGCTATCATCACATCGAAAACGGTGCCGATATTAGCGCCGAGGATGTAAGGCAAGATGTAGTAGTCGGCCCTGATAACGCCGCTGGAAGCCAGTGGAACCAGAAGCGAGACCATCACCGTTGTGCTGGGCACCAGAGACGTGAAAATGAAGCCAGCGACGAAAGCTCTCAGAGGCCTCGTGAAAGTCATCCTGATCAGGTTCCAGCTTCGGGGCATGCTGAATATCGCCGTCATGTATTTTTCCACAGCCCCCAACGCAAGCACCAGCGTCAGCACCCCCAACACTATCCCAGACCAGGGAGGGATGACCCCCAGGAGGGGATCGACCCAAGGAGTAACCACGTCCAAGAGATCAGGTATGGCGTTCAGCCACGACGCCCTGACGAAGATTGAGCTGCCACGCCGCGCAATCTGCGTGAAGACACCGAAAAAAAGCTCAGCCGGGTAGAATAAGACTAAAGTGAACAGGTTGTAGAGCACGTGGCTCATGGTCACGTTGAACGCGGCCTCGCTCCCGCCTTTCCCTTTCAGCCTCTCAAGGACCGAGATGAGGAATGGCGTGATGGTGGTCCCCATCTCCGCGCCTATTACGGTGGCCACCGCCAGAGAGATGGGCAACACACCGCTAGAGGTAAAGGCGACCACAATCGAGTCGAATGCTCCCGAGCTGTGCAGCAACGCAGTGGAGATCCAGCCAGCGAACACGGCGCTCGTCGTATCCCTGATCAGAAGCACAATCTTCTCCGCCAAGGCTTCACCCAAGATCTTGGCCGACGATTTGATCAGTACTATGGCTGAGATGAAGAAGTATAGCGCCGTCAACCCGCCTATGATGTTTCTAGTGTTGGATCCCAACGAAAGTAGATTACATAGGTTGTGGATAAAAAAATAGAGTATGGAGGTTATATAGCCTATATAGAGAGATATATGAAAAATATCTAGAATGTTCTATTCGCGATGGCCTGTGAGATGCCCGCCGTGTTCTCGCACCAGTCTGCCACCGTCTCGACGACGTCCATGAACTCGTTCAACAGGATCGACGCGCCACGGGTCAGCTCAGGTCGTCGATCTCAGCTCGTATCACCACAAGAACCCTCAAAAAATTAAGCGCTATAGAATATGTTGAGAAATATGGATATCATAGTCTAAATATTTAGACAATATCTAGAGAGGGCGGAGGCTTTAGAGCTATTTAGATACTATACATCTAGATTCGCCCACTCGATGAGGGAGAAAGGGTCATGACCCATATCGCGCATCATCTTCCAGAGCAGCGATAACGGCAGACCCACCACGTTGTGGAAGCAGCCAACCACCCTATCAACGAAGACCGCGCCCAGCCCCTGAATGGCGTAGGCGCCGGCCTTCCCAATGGACTCACCTGACTCGACGTAGCGGCTAATCTCCTCGTTTGACAGCTTCATCATGTGTACCTGGGTCTCCTCGCAGCTAACTTCCTCACGCCCACTCTCTGCGTCTATCACGGCTAATCCCGTGAACACTCTGTGGACTCGACCGGACAGCGTCGCCATCATCATGCGTGCCTCATCATCTGACGATGGCTTGCCGAGTATCTTCTCGTCTATGTACACGACTGTGTCGGCCCCCACGACGAGCCCCTCGTCCACGTCGCCGAGCACGCTTCTCGCCTTCGCGAGCGCGTTCTCCATCACCCTCTCCTTCGGGTCAGGGTTGACGCTGGACTCATCCTCCAACGGTGCGACCACCGTAAAACGCATGCCTATCTGGCGTAGGAGGCTGATCCTCCTCGGCGAGGTCGACGCCAACACTATTTTAAACTCTGAGCCCAATGTACATTCCCCAGCTCATGTATGAAAGGTGGGGTCATGGAGAAAATATTTTACTGTGACATAGAGACGCCGATGGGGGACGTCTGGTCCGCCGCGAGCAGCAAGGGGCTCATCAGGCTCAACCTACCATGCAAGGAGACGACGTTTCTAGAGGAGCTTGGGAGACAGATCGACGTCGAGCCCGAGTACCGCCCAGGGAAGCTGGACGATGTGAGCCTGTGGCTCGACGACTATTTCAAGGGAGAAAAGTCCACCTACACCGAGCCTTTCGATATGCGAGGAACAGCGTTCCAGAGGAAGGTCTGGGGTGAGATATACAAGATACCGTACGGTAAGCTCACGTCCTACGGGCTGATAGCCAAGAGCATCGGCAAGCCCAACGCCTCCAGGGCGGTGGGTAACGCCGTGGGGCAGAACCCCCTCTCCATAGTGATCCCTTGCCACCGCGTCGTCTGGAGCAACGGTGGCATCGGGGGATTCGGCGGCGGCCTACACAGGAAGCGGGTCCTCCTCAACATAGAGGGTGTCCTGCCTAGCGCCGACGACAGGTCAGAGAAGGGCGTCGACCTGTCCCAGTATTTCTACAACCGATAACGTTATTCCGGCACGAGACAACGTTGTCTCAGTGTTTAACATGCGCATTGTAACAGGGACCATATCCCACGAGACCAACGTCCTGTCCACTATCAAGACGGACCTAGAGGAGTTCAGGAAGAGGCGACTCCTCTACGGAGACGAGCTGTTCGAGCGTTTCAACGGAACGAGGACTCCGGCTGGCGGGATAATCGAGGGCTGCAAGCTGAACGGCTTCGAGCTGATACCCACCGTGTTCGCGTCGGCCACCCCAGCCGGAACCATCACCGCGGAAGCGTTCGACAAGCTCCTAGGCGACATATTGGACGGCGTCAGGGACGCGGGCGACTATGACGCCGCGGTGCTGCACCTCCACGGCGCAGGCGTCAGCGAGGAGTACCCGGACATCGAAGGCAAGGTGCTGAGCGAGATGAGAAAGCTCGTCGGCTCGAAGCCTTTGGTGGCGACGTTCGACCTACACGCCAACTACACGAGGGAGATGGTGGAGAACGCCGACATCCTCATCGGCTACGACACCTATCCCCACGTGGACGGCTACGAGAGGGGCGTCGAGGCGGTCAACCTCACCCGGAGGATGCTGGAGGGCACACTGAAACCTGCGAAGGCGTTCACCCAGCCCCCGATGCTCCCGGCGCTCCAGGTGCAGTTCACCGGCAGATACCCCATGAAGAGGCTCATCGAGGAGGCCCACAGGATGGAGGAGACGCCCGGAGTGGAGACCATCACCGTGGCGGCGGGCTTCCCATGGAGCGACATCCCGGAGGCCGGCATGAGCTTCATAGTCACCACCGACGACGACC
>CAZQOX010000131.1:0-4314 GCA_964594895.1 uncultured Candidatus Bathyarchaeia archaeon | reverse complement strand
CATGTACAGGCAGCGTCTCGGGGAGAGGCGGGACAGGGCGAGCAACCCCTACAGGGCCCTCCTGGACGAGGGCATCACGGTTGCCTTCGGCAGCGACGGGATGCCCTTCAACCCCATCTACGGGGTATGGAGCGCCGTCAACCACCCAATAAGGGAGAACAGGATAACCCTCGTCGAGGCGGTCAAGTGCTATACTCTGAACTCGGCGTACGCGGGGTTCCACGAGGGGTACGTGGGCAGCGTCGAGCCGGGGAAGCTGGCCGACGTCGCCGTCTTCGACAGGGACCTCACCGAGATCCCCGTGGAGGAGATAAGGGACGCCCAGTGCATCATGACTCTAGTCAACGGCAAGATACTGTACCACCGGGAACAGTAAACCATCTCACAAGACGTGTGACAGCCTATCCTTTTTCATGGGCTCTTGAGGCCAACCCTCTCGACTACGTCCACCAGCTTGACTATGACAAATTCTTTGTCTGGAGTGAACTCGCCCCAGCCTTCACCAGGCTCGATGCCGTGGGCTGCGAGGAATTTGATGGACAGCCTCTTCTCCCCCGTCTCCGCGAAGAGCCTTATCGCCTTCTCCCGCTCATCAGCGTCCGTGACCCGTTCAAGCCGGCCCCTGTAAGACACGAAGCTGTACTCTGACAGGTCAGGCTTATAGCTCTCTATCTGAACGCAGGCCCTGCCGTCCGTCTCCAGGAGCCTCATCTTCTTCCCATAGTCCGTGAAGTGGAAGTACAGGGAGTCGCCCATGACCACGTACCTGAAGGGCGCCAGGTAAGGGTAGTCGTCTCCCCTGAACGCTATCCTGCAGAGCATCTGTTCGTCGACCAGGCGCGCCACCTCGGCGTCGGTCATCCACGGCAGCTTAACGGGCCTCAAAACGGGTTCACATGTATGGCTCCCGACCGACTCGATTAAAACGTTGCCCCGAGGAGGTTTGAATACCTTTTTAACCCAGCCCCGTTTACTTTCACGGATTTCAGAAGGTGAAACAGGATGAGCAAGCTCGTGACCATAGAGATGATCGTACGCGGCGACATCATAGAAAACGACGTGCTCCGGAAGTTCGCGGACAAGCTCAGACGGCAGAGGTTCACGGCCGACTTCACGAGCACCGTAGCCGTGCCTCCTTTCCTGGTGGCCACGGAGAAGCATCTCCCGAGCCTCGCGGTGCTCTACGGCACCTTGGAGCTGGAGAACATCTTCGAGATGAAGACCCTCATCGACCAGCTCGCGTCCGAGGAGAACCTGGAAATAATTTCCTTCAAGCAGCTCTAGAGTGACAGCGCGTGAACAGGAAACGGGTAGTCGTCCTCGCCTCCGTCATAGTGCTCAGCGTGGTCGCGTACGCCGCCACGGCCGAGAGCCTCACCGAGGGCCAGCGCTCAGCCCTCGTGGTGCTCATCGTCGCGTCGGGGCTATGGACCACGGAGGCCGTGCCGCTGGCTGCCACCAGCATACTGATACCGCTGCTCCAGGCCTTCCTCGGGGTGCAGGGCTTCGGGGACGCCCTCGCGCCGTTCTTCGACACCGTGGTGATGCTGCTGCTGGGCGGCTTCATGCTGGCGGTGGCGGTAGAGAAATGCGACCTAGACGAGTACTTCGCCTACCTCATCGTCTCCAGGGTCAACGCGGGTGCCCGCACCCTGGTCCTCGCGGTCATGGTCACCGCAGGGTTCCTGAGCATGTGGATAAGCAACACCGCGGCCACGGCCCTCCTCATCACCATGGCGCTCAACATCACCGAGCGCGTCAGGGATGTAAAAGGCAACTTCAGCAAGGTAATGATCCTCGGCATCGCATACTCGTCCACCGCGGGGGGCCTCAGCACCCTGGTGGGGACCACCACCTGCGCCATGGCGGCGGCAAGCCTCAAGGAGCTCGTCGGCTACGAGATGAGCTTCCTCGGCTGGATGTTCTACGGGCTCCCCATAGCCGCCATACAGATACTCGTCATCTGGGTGACGCTCTTCGCCGTCTTCCCGACGGACGTCGAGAAGATACCGCCCCTGGAGAGGGCGAGCACCGAGCTCACCCGTAGGCAGAGGCTCACCCTCATCGTGTTCGGGTTCGCCGTCCTCGCGTGGCTCACCGCGGTCCTCCCGGAGCCCATAGCCAACCTCATCGGCTGGGGAGGCCACGGCTACAGCTCCGCCGTGGTCGCCGCCCTGGTGATTGTGCTCCTCTACTTCCTCGACCTCCTCGACGGGCAGGACATCAAGAACGGTAGGTGGGACACCCTGCTGCTAATAGGCGGGGGCCTCAGCCTCGGCAACGCCCTAAGCGTCTCGGGCCTCGTTAACGTCATAAGCAGCATGCTACTTGACTTCACCGGAGGCGGCAACCCCCTCGTCACCATAGCGTTGGTGACCTTCGCGGGTCTGGGCATCAGCATCGTGGCGAGCAACACCGCCAGCGCAGGCATCTTCCTCCCCATAGCCATAGGCCTCGGCCAGAAGACCGGGTTCAGCCCGGTGATCCTCGCCGTCGCCGTGGGCATCAGCACGAGCCTAGACTTCATGCTCCCGGTGGGGACGCCGCCCAACGCCATCGCCTACAGCACGGGGAAGGTGTCCATGCCCGAGATGATCAAGGCGGGCGTCCTGCTGGACATCACCGGCGCGCTGATCACCATACTCATGGCGTACCTGGTCTGGCCATACCTAGTGTAGAACGTGCAGGCCTATTGCAACAACCGCCGTGGACTGGCTTTGGCGGCTAATCGACTCTCACGCCGAACATAAGCACCACTACGGCGGCAACGTAGGCTACGAAGCTGGCGATGAATATGGGGTACATCCCCAGGTTGTCCGCGATTAACGCCGCGATCATGGGCGCCACCGCGCCCATGACGCTGCCTGGCAGGAAGTACAGCGCGAAGCCGAGGCCCCTCTGTCTCCCAGGCGAGAGCTTCGCCATAATGCTGCTGTTGGCCGCCATGCTCAGGTAGGTGAAGAAGCCGGAGCCCAGGAACAGGAGGGTGAATGGCAGGACTCCTCCCACGAGGAACGCGAGTATGTAGCAGGCGTAGCTCACCGCCAGCACCGTGAGCGTCCACCTCTTGTCGCCGTACCTTGCGGCGAGGAACCCGCCGATGGGGGCGGCGACTATCCCCATTATGTAGCTACCGCCTAGAATAAGGCTCGCGTACTCGAACCCCCAGCCCTGGGTCTCCACGAGGTAGACGCTGAGGAAGCTGTTGGTCATCCCGGACGCTATCGTCTTGGCTCCGCTGTACACCATGAAGAACACGAGGCTCGCCGAGAGCAGGCTGCCTGACTGCCCCTGCTCGATCTTCTCGACTTCGCTGAGGACGACGTCCTCGGTGGGCTCCTGCTTGATGGCGAGGATCATGGCGATGCCCAGGAGCAGGGGGAAGAACCAGAACAGGTAGACCTGCCTCCACTGGAAGCCCAGGTAGATGAGCACGGCGAGGCTTATGGGGCCTATGGCCATCCCGAGGGTGCCGCCGGCGCCCTGTATCCCGAGGGCCTTGCTCCGGTCCCTGGGCTTGAAGCTCCTTGAGACGAAGCTGTAGCTCGCGGGGTGGTAGATGGTGGTGTTTATGTAGAGGAGGCTCACGGCGACGATGAGCATCGTCGGGCTGTTGGTGGCGCTCGCCGCCAGCGCCCCGACGCAGGCGACGCCCATGGCCAATAGGAGCATCTTCTTGCTGCCGATCCTGTCGCTGAGAAGCCCCGCTGGTATGCTGAGGAGGGCCTGACAGAGGTTGGGTATCGACGCGATGATGCCTATCTGCTGGTTGGTGAGCATGAACTCCTCCCTCAACACGGGGAACAGCGCCGTGTGTATGTTCTGGAAGCTGTGGGTCATGGTGTGGGTCAGCATCATAACGATTAGGCCGTAGCTGATGACCCTCGTCTTGTCTGCATGCGTCTCATCCAAAGGGTTCACCGAATGACTACCATAGCCATCTCTATCCCATATCAACCTAACGCTTAAACAACGCCGCATCGCTCCATTAGCCATGATCACCCGGGAAGAGTGCATCGACCTCGTCAAGCGGAACGTGAAGAACCGGAACCTCGTGAACCACATGATAGCCGTCGGCGCCATCATGAGGGGCATCGCTGAGCGCTTCGGGGAGGACCCCGACCTATGGGAGGCGGTGGGCATCCTCCACGACGTGGACTACGAGACCTTCGGCGACGACTTCAGCAGGCACGGCGCCATGTCGGCCGACATGGTGCAGGATCTACTGCCGGAGGACGCCGTTAACGCCGTCAGGCGCCACAACCCGCTGACTGGGCATGAACCGGAGACGAGGTTCGACGTCTCGCTCCTATC
>CAZQOX010000130.1:0-4390 GCA_964594895.1 uncultured Candidatus Bathyarchaeia archaeon | reverse complement strand
GCGCCGCCAACAGGTACTACGGCAGGACCCTTGAGGGCCGCTACGTCTACAGGGGGATAGAGACACGCAGACGCGACACCGCGCCATACGTGGCGAGGGTCCAGCGGGATGTCATCGACGCCCTCCTGGGGCACGGCTCCGCCGAGGAGGTCGTCACCGAGGGCGTGGAGCAGGCGCTGGGGGTCTTGGACCTTGCTTGCCGCCGCATCCGCAGGGGCAGGGTGCCCCCCGAGGAGCTGCGCATCACGACAACCCTGAGGCGGCGTCCCGGTGAGTACAAGGCCAAGCTGCCCCACGTCGCCGCGGCGGAGGCCCTGGGCATGGCCAAGATGAGGGTCGAAGAGAGGACGCCGATAGAGTACGTCTACGTGGACTCGGGGCACAGCAACAGGTTCCGCAGGGTGCGGCCCGCGCTCTACCGGGGCAGGGTGGACGCCGACAAGTACGTGGACCTGGTCACGGAGGCGGGGCGAAGCGTTCTGCTGCCCTTCGACGCCGACCTGGGCCGGGGCCGGGGGCGGCAGCTCAGCCTCACGGAGTTCATATAGGCTCGGGGAAACCTTCTATACGCCCCACGGCTCATTCAACCCATGTTCGACGTCATCCTCAGCGGCGGCAGGGTGGTGGACGGCACCGGCAACCCGTGGTCCCGCGGCGACGTCGCCGTCAAGGACGGCCGGATAGCCGAAGTCGGGCGGGTGAATGGCGAAGCCGAGACCGTGATCAAGCTCCGGGGTGAGGTCGTCGCGCCGGGCTTCATAGACACCCACAGCCACTCCGACCTGTTGCTGCTCTCCGAGCCCCTCGCCGAAGCCAAGATCATGCAGGGGATAACCACAGAGATCGTGGGGCAGGACGGCCTGGGCGAGGCCCCCATAAAGGAATCCGACGTCGCGGAGTGGAGAGGATACCTCTCGGGGCTCAACGGCGACCCAGACATAGAGTGGACCTGGAGGACCATGGGCGAGTACCTCACCGCCTTGGAGGAAGCCAGGCCGTCCATCAACGTGGCGAGCCTCGTCGGCCACGGCAACCTCAGGCTGGCCGCCATGGGGATGGACGACAGACGCCCGGACGCCGGGGAGCTCGCGGAGATGAAGCGGCTCCTCGCCGAGAGCCTGCGGGACGGCGCCGTCGGCCTCAGCACCGGCCTCATATACGCGCCGTGCATCTACTCGGAGACCGCTGAGCTCATCGAACTCTGCAGGGTGACGGCCGCCCACGGAGGGGTCTTCGTCGTCCACATGAGGAACGAGGGAGACACGCTGCTGGAGAGCATAGACGAGGTGGTCGGGGTGGGCGAAGCCTCAGGCGTCCACGTCCACGTGAGCCACTTCAAGGCGAGCGGCGAGGCCAACTGGGGCAAGTCGCTAGACTCGCTTGAGAGGCTGGAGGAAGCCAAGGCACGAGGCGTCCAGGTGTCCTTCGACCAGTACCCGTACACGGCGGGCAGCACGTTCCTGAGCAGCCTCCTACCCGCCTGGGTCCACGCAGGGGGCGTCGAGAGGCTGCTGGAGCGCCTAATTGACCCCGAAATCAGGCAGAGGATAAGTCAAGGATACACCGCAGGCAAGTCGAGAACTCCCAGATGGGATAGGCTGCTCGTCACCAACCTGCAGACAGAAAAGAACATGGTCCACGAGGGCAAGACCATGAAGGAGATAGCGGAGGCTCGTGGCCAGACGGAGATAGACGCGTTGATGGACATAGTGCTGGAGGAGAGGAACGCCGCCTCCATGATCAGCTTCACCATGAGCGAGGAAGACGTCACAAGGATAATGGCTCACCCCCTCGGCACTGTGTGCACAGACGGTCTCCTCATCGGGAAGCCCCACCCCAGGGCCTACGGCGCCTTCCCAAGGGTACTCGGCAAGTATGTGAGAGAAGGCGTGCTCAGGCTGGAGGACGCGGTGCGCCGCGTCACCAGCCACCCCGCCCAGATACACGGTCTAAGAGACAGAGGGCTCATAAGGCCCTGCTACGCGGCAGACATCACGGTGTTCAACCCTGAAACCATCGAAGACCTCTCGACGTACAAGGAACCGAGACGCTACCCGAGGGGGATAACCCACGTGATGGTAAACGGCGTTCTGACGGTGGAGGACGGCGAGCACACGGGGGCGAGGGCCGGGCGAGTTCACCGCCACAACCCTAGAAACAGTCCTCCATGAGCCTGCTAACCCAGTCCGGTGCCTTGGCTTCGCCTCTCGCGTCGTAAAAGTACGTCATCGTGGATAGCGAGCTGGTGGTGGAGGGCTGAGTCCTCCTCACCGTGGACGAGGAGAAGCTCGTCCAGCAGGTGCAGATGACGACGGAGGCCATCTGGGACATGATACCCAAGAACCACTACCTGGGGCGGAGCAGCGACGAGGTGAGCCCCCAGAGCTTCAGGCCCTGGGAGCAGTAGCCTGCTCCCGGCCTCACCTTGGTTTACAGAGTATCTCCTTGATCCTTCTGCCCTCCATCTTCGACTGGAGTGTCGGCACGTCGAAATGGAAGAAGTCTTTGCTCCTGACGGCCTCGATCAGGATGGCTGTGTCCGCGCCTCCCCCCTGTTCGAAGCCGTACCTGCCCGTCCCCGCTACGGCGATGACCTCCTCGCCGGCGGTGAGAATCCCGAGGTCGGTGGCGATGAGGGTCATCTCCACGCAGACCTTCATCCCCTCGCTGAACCTACGCAGTGTCTCCCACGCCGTCTCAGGGTAGCCGAAGTCGTGGTCTGAGTTGAAAACCGCGCGGTGTCCACCGTCCACCAGACTCCTGTGCAGTTCGTCCGGGAACTCCTCCCTCTTTCCGCCGACCACGATGAAGGTGTAGCCGCTTCCGAAACATTCGAGAGCCTTCTTTATAGTGTGCCCATAGGTGGAGGCTATCAACAGGGTCTTTACCCCAGTATCGTCGGCTCTCCTCTTTGCTATCCTGAGCGTTTCATCCGTGTTTATGATGCCCATATCTTTGAAGTAGGTGATTTTTTTCTCCAAATTGACAGCCACTCCAACTTGTTTTGACAGATGCACTCAAAAAAGGTTTCCCGTATAAGCCGAAGACTAGGGCGTCGAGTAGAGGCTCATCCACTCTGTGAGCCCAGCCTTCTCAACGCCATCGTGGCTGATGAGCCCTGTGTAGTCCGTTTCTCCGAGGTCGTGGAGCCACGACCACATCAGGAGCTCAAGGTCCACTCCCTGTCCAGTGGTGAGCCCCGGTATCGACGCTATGAACTCGGCCTGCCCCTGCTCGCCGCCGAAGGCATCCATGGACGGCCAGGCTATCTCGCTGAACCCGAACGGCTTCCCAGGCATCCTCTCCGCGACGCCGCTGTAGTAGTCGGATGATATGTCGCTGGGCCTGTTGACTCCCTGTACGCTGTGAGGGTAGCTCGTCACCACCAGCATGTCGAGTTTCTCCGGGTCGAAGAGGTCGAGCACGCTCATGTCGGCCTCCCTGTTCTCGCTGACTATCTCCCTGCTGAATGTGCAGAAGACCGTGGTCTCGGGGCTGAGCTCCTTGACCTCGTCGTATATCTCCTCGTATAGGCTCACAAAGTGCGTGAACCCGTTGGCTCCGTCCAGCCCGTACTTCTCGTACCACCTGTTCACCTCGTTCCCTACGCTGAGGTACCTTGGCCTCGACGCCTCCACGGTCTCCACCACCGCCCTCTTGTACATGAGCCTCCACTCAGTGTCGCTGAGGGTGTAGCCTGTGCCCGGCGGGGCGCAGAGGGTCATGCCTTCGCCTATGAAGCTGAAGTGTACCAGGGGCGCCATGCCGTTTCCGCGGGTGAGCTGCTCGACGAAGGTTCCTCCCCATGAGCCGCCGAGGTCCTCAGCTTTCTCCCAGAACGGTGAGGGCTTTCCCCAGATAGGCACCACCTCGCACGAGTCCATCGCCCACGCGTACACCTCTTCGAAGCCCTGCCCATCACCGGGTGTCGGTAGGTAACCCATGAGGAAGTCCCTTTCGGGGGTGTACGCCTCGTCGGCCGGCTCCACCGCGGGCTTCCTGTACGCGACGTATATGTCGGCCTCCAGCATGACGCCGTTCCTGTAGTAGTGGTGGACGAAGTAGACGTTGCCCTCGCTGTCCAAGTTGGGCTCCCCCGCGAAGCTGCTCACGATGAGCCGGGGCTCGCTCCACCCGCCGTCCACCCGCTTGGACCTCCACGTTCCCGGCGAGCCCATGTACCCCTTGTTGATCCAGAGCTCGCTCATGTCTTGGGTGAGGTAGGGATAGCCCTCGCCTTCGGGGCTGTTGACGGCCTCCACGTTCACGGGCTCGCTCCATCCGTCCCCCGTCAACTCAGTCATCCACACGTCCATGCCGCCGAGGCCGTCCTCCCGCATGCTGTGGAAGTAGATCTGCTGGCCGTCGGGGCTCACGTGGAACTCGCCTA
>CAZQOX010000129.1:0-4395 GCA_964594895.1 uncultured Candidatus Bathyarchaeia archaeon | reverse complement strand
ACACGACCTGGTTCCTGGAGCGGTTCGTGAGCCACTTCTGCGCGCCCACCTTCATCTTCCTGGCGGGGACGGTGCTCGCCATCTCGGCGGCCAAGAGGCTCGAGAGGGGGGAGGGCGAGAAGGACGTGACCCTCCACCTCATCAAGAGGGGGCTCGTGCTCCTCTTCCTGGAGGCATTCTTCGTGTCCCCCGCGTTCAGCCTTCCGTGGACGTACTTCGGCGTAATCGCGTGCATAGGCGTCTGCCTCATCATCTTCAGCGTCGCCCGTAGGCTGCCGTGGAAGGTGGTACTGGCGCTTAGCCTCATCATCATGTTTAACCATCAGTTCCTTGACCTGGGGTTCATTCCGACGAGCCCCAACTGGGGCTGGTACCTCCGCGTAATACTGCATGAACCCAACTTCGAGAGGTGGCCCTACTTCGGGTTATACCCCATAATACCGTGGGTGGCCGTCATGGGCTTAGGGTGGAGCCTCGGCAGCTACCTCTACGGCAAGGACTTGGGGCAGATAAAGAGGCTGAAGCTGCCGTTCGCCGCCGGGGGCGCCGCCTCCATCATGCTCTTCTTCGCGGTGCGTTGGCTCAACGGCTTCGGCAACCTGCTCCCCCGGAACGGCGACACCCTCATCGACTGGCTCTACGTGAGCAAGTACCCGCCCAGCGTCGCGTTCCTCCTCTGGACCCTCGGCTGCATGTGCCTCTTCATGGCGCTGGGCCTCCACATCCAGGAGAGACAGTGGTTCAGGAGCGGGCTATCAGGCGTGATCCTCACCTTCGGCAGGAACCCCCTGTTCTTCTACGTGATCCACCTGTGGCTCTACAGGCTTCAGTGGCCCGACTTTGCGCCGAGGAACTATGCGCCGCCGTTCTGGCTCACCCTCCCGGAGACCCTGGTGTTCTGGGCTGTGGGGCTCGTGGTGCTTTGGCAGCTTTGCGTCAGGTACGAGAGGCTGAAGAGGAAGTACCCGAAGCCCATACTCCAGTACATATAGTGAGCAGCCATGAACATCTCCACCCTTCAGAAGCACCGGGACATGGTCGTTATCGCGCTGGTGGTGATTGCGGTGACGGGGGCGAATCTGTGGATGAGGCGGGGTGACCCGCCGCTGGGGTTCGAGGAGTACGAGGGCTACGGGTTCACGCTCATCGTCCCGACGGGGCAGGGCGTCACCGACAGCCCCGCCACGTTCATACGTAACGGGTACTGGGAGGGAGGCGTCCAGACGGTTTCCGGTGACGGCGGCACCCAGATCGGAGTCTACTGGACCGACGCCAGCGAGATGAGCCAAGCCGAGTACCTCTTATACCTTTTCGGCGTCGCGGAGGACGAGAACCCAGGCATGACCCACGAGCCAATAGGGCCCGCAACTGTTGCAGGGTACGACGTTCAGCGCAGCTTCTTCGAGGTTCCCGCAGGTGACTCCGCGGCCCATGGGATGGTCGCAGCCTTCACGACTATAGAGGGGAGGATGTTCGCCGTCTACGTCGTCAAGCTGGGAGGAGACAGGGGCAGCTCCGAGTACCTGATGACGAAGGTCCTGACGCACTTCGGGACCACGCCGCCGACGACGCCCAGGCGTCTTGAGAGCTACTGGCCCACCGAAGGGTGGCGGTTCGTCAAGCCCGAGGTTCTCGGGCTTGACGGCTACATGCTACAGGACATGGTGGACGACATCATGGGGAGCGGGCTCGCCGTGGACAGCGTCCTGGTGGTGAAGGACGGCTACCTGGTGCAGGAGTGGTACTTCAGGGAGTACGGCAACGATGTCCGCCACAACGTTTACAGCTGCACAAAGAGCGTCGTCTCGACCCTCGTCGGCATTGCGATAGACAGGGGGGAGATCGAAGGCGTCGACGCCCGCCTACTGGACTTATTCCCCGATTATACACCGGAGAACGTGGACGAGTGGAAGGAGGAGATGACGCTGGGGGACATGCTGATGATGAGCGCCGGCTTCGACGCCAGGGACAGCTGGCTCTACGAGTGGGAGAGGCTCGACGAGATGCACGAAGCCGACGACGCCGTGCAGTACGTCCTGGACCTGCCCATGGCTTTCGAGCCGGGCAGCAGGTTCGAGTACACCAACGGCGTCAGCCACCTCCTCTCATGCCTGATAACGGAGAAGACCGGGATGAGCGCCGCCGAGTACGCCGACGAGCACCTGTTCGGGCCCCTCGGGATAACGAACTACGAGTGGAGAACCGACGAGGCGGGGAGGAACTGGGGTTACAGCAGCCTATACCTGACGCCCCGGGACATGGCGAAGATCGGGTACCTGTTCCTCAACGAAGGCGAGTGGGACGGCGAGCAGCTGGTCTCCAAGAGCTGGGTGAGGGAGGCGACCCGGCACAGGATCGACGCCAACCTGCGGGACGGCTACGGCTACCAGTGGTGGGTGGACGACGACGGCTACTACCTCGCCCTAGGCTACATGGGGCAGTTCGTCTTCGTGATACCGGAGCACGACATAGTGGCGGTGTTCACGGGGGGCACACCTGAGACCTTCGACTACAGCATACAGCTCCCCGAGAGGTTCATAATACCGGCGGCGGGCTAACCTTCCAGGGATTCGAATACCATCTCGACGAGCCTCTCTTCCCGGATCTTCCTCAGTATCTCGTGCCAATAGAGCTGGCTGCTGGATGTGAAGAGGGCGCCCATGACGCTAAGCTCGGTGACGAAGTCCCTCAGCGCCGCCAGCCCGACCCCCTCCCTGGCGAACCAGGGGTGCACGTACTCGAAGGTCGTCAAGGCCAGCCCGAAGGCGAAGACCACGTTCAGCAGTATGAGCACCCCGGTCACCCAGAAGCCCCACCTGGAGAAATGATAGTTGGAGAGGTAGATGCCGACGACGACCGCCGACAGGACCATGTAGAGCCACCCGAAGACGCCCCACGAGCCGGCCTGGACCCTGACCAGGTTCAGGGCGAGAAAAAGAATCTGGGAGCCGCAGTTCCAATGGCACAGGAACAGGAAAGGGTCGTCGCTGTCCCTCCAGAAGATGAGCCAGCTGAAGCAGACGAGCCCCGGCACGACGCCCAGGGCCAAGGCCTTGAGGTAGAAGAAGACCCAGATGTCATGCGGGTCGAGGATGAACATGCCCGCGTAAGCAGACAGCAACAACAGGCTGAGTGCGCCCACTAGCTTGCCCAACTTGAGCCTGTCCACGTAAAAAGGTTGACATAGCGGGTATTATTGTTTTACCCATTCTTTAGAGTTCACGTGAATGCGTATCCCTTGTCTGGCATTAATTGCGTTACCAGCGAAAAGTCAGGTCTCGGTCTGAGGCTGCTCAAGATCTTCCTCTAGGTTCATGACGGCTGGTATGAAGAAAGCCGCGGCGCCCATCAACGCCAACACGACTCCCCCGATCCTGAACCAGATGAACAGACCCAGGCTGTCAGAGATCGGTCCGGCAAACGCCAAGCCTATAGGCGTCATGCCTCCGCTGAGGCTCATCAGTATGGTGAACACCCGTCCCTGCATCTCGGGCGGGACCGCCGCCTGCATGCTGGAGAAGAAGGTCCCGTTCGCCATGGCGTTGAAGACGGCGAACGCGAAGACGCAGCCCACGGCCGCCTGGAACAGCTCCGGCGGCATGAAGCTGAAGACCGCTATGAAGACGCCGCTAATGATTATCGACGTCATGGCGGTGACGATGCGTTTCTTGAACCCGCCCCACGCCCCCAGGAGGAGGCCGCCGGCTATCATCCCGACGCCGTTAGCCGACTGGAGCCACCCAAGCTCCACGACGCCGCCGTCGAAGTGGTGGATGACCACGAGGGGGAGGAGGCTGAACGCGGGGGTCAGCAGGAAGTTGATCAGCATGGACATCCCCATGATGAACCTGAGGCCCTTCCACCTCCACACGAACATGGCCCCCTCCCTCATGTCCATCAGCACGGTCTTAAGCCCCAGCACCTCGGCCACTCCGCGGCTGGGCTGAGGAACCTTGATGAAGAAAAGGGGCCCCACCGCGAGCACCGCCGTGGCTACGTCGATCAGCAGTATGATCTGGATCGGCATGATCTCCATCAGGAACGCCCCCAGCGGAGGCGCCACGATGGCGGCCAGCCCCTGCAGGCTCTGGTTCATCCCGGCGACCCGGCTTAGGCTCTCCCTGTCCACCATCATGGTCGTCGTGGCCTGCATGGCGGGCCACTGGAAGGCGCCGCCCAGTGACCGGATGAACATGGCCAGGTAGACGTGCCAGAGCCGTATGGCGCCTGTGCCGTATAGGAACGCCAGCGCCACCACCACGAGGGCTATGAAGGAGTCCGAGACCATCATCACCGTCTTGCGGTTCCAACGGTCCACCAACGCGCCGGCGAAGGGCCCCAGCAGCACCTGGGGCAGCATGGCGACGATGCTGGCGAAGGCCAGGGTGGACGCCA
>CAZQOX010000128.1:0-4396 GCA_964594895.1 uncultured Candidatus Bathyarchaeia archaeon | reverse complement strand
CGAAGGGCTTCTCGATCTCGTGGAGCCTGACGCCGCTGAACTCGGCGATGGTGTACGTAGAGAGATCGTAGGGGACCACGGGGGCCCCGTCGGGGTACTTGCTGAACGCCCCTAGGTGGTAGAAGGTGCGCTTCAGGAGGCTCACAATGTAGGGTCTGCAGTGCTGGGCCGCGAAAACCACGTAGGTGCCCCGGGGGTAGCTGACGCCGTCCGCCACGAACTCTCGTTGGCTGCGGCTCACCTCTACCCCCACGTCCATGAGTGTCTTCATCAGCTTGTAGGCGGCAAGCTCGTCGTGCTGCTCGGGCTTGATTACGAACGCGTAAGGCGGCTCCTCGGCTCCCTCCCTAATCGCGCCGCTAGCCTTCCTGTACATGTTCCGGAGGATGAGCCCCCTGAACCTGGCCGCCGCCTTCAGGGTGCCGTAGGCGCTTATCTTCTGCTGCTCCACTACGTCTCTTAGTCTCCACCAGCCGCCAGTCCAGGGGTGGGGGAACCCCATCTGGGTCCTGTACTCGGGTCGGCCGCGCCTGCTGCCCCTGAGCTGGTGGTAGTGGATGTACAGGGGGGTCGCGAGCTTGGCTGACGCCGACTCCGTGAGCATCCCGCATATGTTGTGCCAGCACGGCACGTAGTTGAAGGTGGGCATGAACTCGCCGGGGTACGTGGCCACGGACTCGACGCCGTGCTTCCCAGCCTCCTCCAGGAGGACGTGGGTGAGGCCGCCGTAGAGCTCCTGCTCGGTCCAGACGAGGGGGTCCACCTTGTCGTCGATGGGGTTCGCGAAGGGCGCTATGTAGAACCGGGCCCCGTAGCTGCCCATGTGGTGGTAGTCGATGTAGGCCTGGGGGAACCACTCGTTGTAGAGGAGCTGGCTCACCATCTGGCTCTCCACCATCTTGTTGTGGATGGCGTCCCTGTTGTTGTCGTGGCCCGTGTACTTGTGGTAGAGCCACGGCGGGCTGCAGCCCTCGTACTCCGTCCCCAGGTACTTCTCGTAGAAGTCTGTGACCATTATCTGGCCGTCGGGGTTGAAGCACGGCACCAACACGAGCACGGTGTTCTCCAGAATCTCCCTGTTCTCGGGGAGGGTGACGAGCTCCCACGCCAGCTCCGGGGCCATCTGGGTTCCCCCCACCTCTGTGGCGTGGATGCTCATGGTCATGGCGACCACGGCCTTGCCCTCCGACACCGCCCTCTCCACCTCCTCCACGGGGACGCCTCTGGGGTGGCTGATCCTCCAGCTCATATCCCTTATCTCCTCGAGCCGCCCCATGTTCTCCTCAGAGGTGATGAAGGCGGCGATGAACGGGTTCCCCTCAGTGCTCTTACCCAGCTCCGTGACCCTGACCATCGGAGACTTGTTCAGCTCCATGAAGTATTCGACCACGCGGTCCCAGCGCACAAGCTTCCTGTCGGCGCCCATCACGTGACCAAAAAACTCCTCGGGTGATGGTATATCAAGTGACATTACAGAGGTTTTCGTCGAATTATTATTAAAAATCATCTATCCCCCCTTTTTAAAGCGAAAAGCTTCGACGAGGAGTTATGAAAAACTAGTGATATCGGCTTCCTTTAACGAAATGCGATGTCAACGCTATGCTTTCGGTAAAGAGGCTGTGTTCCTGTATCCTTTGTGTAATCGATAAGCCATCGACGAGTATAAACGAAAAAACGTCTTTTTTATCCAATGTTTCGACACGTATGATTGGGCTTTCAGCGGTAATATAACTGAAATCTTAATTTCCTTAAGACCCTAATTCAGTGTATGAAGTCTCGTAGAGTCAAGATCGAGGATCTTCGTAGCTTCGTTTTCGTCTCGGACCCACAGGTCAGCCCGGGCGGCGGGAGAGCCGTCTTCGTGCACACAGCCGTCGACTACGACGAGGACGACTACGTTAAGCACATCTGGATGCTGGACACCGCCACCGGTAAGCACAGACAGTTCACGTCTGGCCCCGGGAAGGACAGCAACCCCCGTTGGAGCCCGGACGGCTCCAGGCTGCTCTTCCTCTCCAGCGGCCGGGAGCCCGAGAAGAAGAACCAGCTCTACGTCATCGACGCGGGGGGAGGGGAGGCCCAGCTGGTCGCGGACCTGGAGACCGGGGTCATGAACCCCCGGTGGGCGCCCAACGGACGGGACATCCTGTTCACGAGCCGAGTCTGGGAGCCGGAGAAGCCTGAGACCGACGTGGTGGTCGTGAAGCGCATATGGTACAAGCTCAACGGCGTCGGCATGTTCGCCGGGAAGCGGGTGCACCTCTTCACGGTGAGGAAGGGCAGGAAGCCGAAACAGCTCACAAAGGGCGAGTATGATGTGGAGGCCGCGGCGTGGAGCCCAGACGGGAGACAGATCGCGTTGGTCACCAACCTGGAGGAGGACGCCGACACGACCCACGTGAGGCACGTCTACCTGATGCCGTCCAGGGGCGGCGAGATGAAGAGGATCACGAATGCCGGCCACAGTGTGAGCGACCCCTCTTGGTCTCCAGACGGCTCAGAGATCGCGTACATCGGCAACGACTTCCACGCCCGGGGAGCCACCAACGACGATGTCTGGGTAATAACCTCGGATGGGGGAGCCCCCAGGAACATAACAGTCGGCTTCGACAGGAGCATCGGCAGGGGAATCGGCAGCGACCTCCGTTTCTCGACGCCGAGCCCGGGGCCGGTGTGGTCGAGGGACGGCGAGTCCATCTACTTCCTCACCGGCGAGGTACCCACAGCCAACGTCTACAGGGTAAGCAAGGAGACCGGCGAGGTCACTAGGCTAACCTCCGGGCGATCAGTGGACGGCTTCAGCCTCTCAAGCGACGAGTCAGTCCTCGTCTACAACGCCATGAAGGCGACCCACCCATGCGAGATATGGGTAATGGACGCAGAGGGAGAGAGGAGGGCCACGAAGTTCAACGACCGGCCCCTCAAACGTCTAGGCATCGTGGAGCCGGAGCACTACACCTGGGTCAACGAGGAGAGTGTGGAGATAGACGGCTGGGTAATGAAGCCCGTCGGCTACACGATGGGGGAGAAGTACCCTGCCATCCTGGAGATCCATGGCGGCCCCCTCGGCATCTACGGCGAAGGCATATACCAGGAGTTCCAGCTCCTCACGTCGGCCGGCTACTGCGTCATATACACCAACCCGAGGGGCAGCGGCGGCTACGGCGAGGAATACGGTGCGACCCTGAACGGCCGCCACGGCACCGTCGACTACAGGGACGTCATGGCCTTCACCAGGGACGCCGTCGAACGTTTCGGCTTCATCGACGGAGGAAGGCTCGGAGTCACCGGCGGCAGCTACGGCGGATACCTCACCAACTGGATCATAACCCAGACCGACATGTTCAAGGCGGCGGTGGCGTGCCGCAGCACATGCGACAGGCTCAGCCACCACGGCTACAGCGACCTCGGCTACAAGCACGGCGAGTCCGGCAACGTGGGGTACCCGTGGCGCGACGAGGAGAAGCTCCTCAGCCAGAGTCCACTCAGGTACGCGGAGAACGTGAAGACGCCGACCCTGTTCATCCACAGCGAGAACGACCTCCGTTGCACCATTCAGCAGGCCGAGGAGTTCTTCGTCGCCCTCAAGGAGCTGGGCGTCGACGCGGAGCTGGTCAGGTTCCCGGGGGAGAACCATGAACTGAGCAGGAGCGGGAAGCCCAAGCACAGGGAGGAGCGGTTCAGGCAAATGCTCCGGTGGTTCGACAAGTACCTTAAATAGAAACTAACTTTCTTCTTACCTGGGTTGAACAGGAGAGCCGCCGCCCACTACGCCGCGGGCGTCACCATACTCGTTTTCAGCGTCTACTACGGGAGAGACTTCTCGGACCCGGCCGACGAGATGGAAGGCACAGTCTTACTGGCTGGGTTCATGTTCATCATGCTGTTCATCTACTGGTTGGAGAAGCAGGGCCTCATCCCGTGGTGGGGCTGGGGCGAGAACACACAATACAGATGCAGCAAATGGAACAACAAAGCCCATTTTCATGGCATTCATGCCGTAAACGATATAACCCGGCGGGGTGGTATGTTCAACTCCGAATCAATCAGAAGTGAATGACTTGAAACACGTCCTAAGCGACTTCGACCTATCCAGCGAGGAGCTGGGCGAGGTGCTCAGCCTCTCCGCCGAGATAAAGAGCAGCCCCGAGGAGTACCTGCACGCGCTGGAGGGCAAGACCCTCATAATGCTCTTCGAGCTGCCGTCCCTACGCACCAGGATAAGCTTCGAGGCGGGGATGAGCGGGCTAGGCGGCCACGCCATCTTCTACGGCGTCTCGGAGGGCGGGTTCAGCAGGAGCGAGACCCTGGAGGACGGCGTCGCCGTGCTCAGCAGGTACAGCAGCTGCATCATGGCCAGGGTGCTGAAGCAGGAGGCCATGGAGAGGATAGGGGC
>CAZQOX010000127.1:0-4398 GCA_964594895.1 uncultured Candidatus Bathyarchaeia archaeon | reverse complement strand
ACCAGGCCGTTCACTATGTAGCACGCCATGAGGGCGGTTATCGGCGGCGGCGCCTTCACTATGATGAGGGCGACTGTGCCCATCACGTAGGACGTGATTGTGGCGAGGAAAGGTATGAACCTCTCCAGCCTCTTGGTGGCGTAGAAGTCCGAGACGACGCCCTTCTTCACCATGGCTACAACCATGCCGAGGGGCAGGAAGCAGCCGAATAAGCTGGTGACCGCGAAGAGCTTCAGCGTGTCCCCGTTCCCGTACCTCAGGACCAACGGGATGAACGTGAGCAGAGTGATCAGCGGGGCATTCATCACGGCCGATACGAGAGAAGCCAGCTTCTGTCTATCCAACGCGTTTGCTCCTAGGTGCATAGACTCGCATCTACTTGTTTATATCTCTTTTTTATCTTTGCTATATATTTGCTCGCAGCAGTACGCCACTTCTTCCCCGTCTTCCTCCACGACCACCGTCATCAACGCGCATCTCTCGTCCTCGGGCTGGCCGCATATCTTGCACTTCACATTCTTACTCATTTTTTAGTACTCTTCTCCTTGTAGCTCTTTATGGCCTCGTGGAGCGCGTCGGCCGCGAGGTTGCTGCAGTGCATCTTCACCGGGGGAAGCCCGTCCAGCGCGTCCGCGACGTCCTGGCGGCTGATCTTCAGGGCCTCGTCGAGGGTCTTGCCCTTGGCCAGCTCCGTGGTCATGCTGCTGGTGGCTATGGCGGCTCCGCACCCGAAGGTCTTGAACTTGACGTCCTCGATGCGGTCGTCCTTGACCTTGATGTACATGGTCATCATGTCGCCGCACACCGGGTTGCCTACGGTTCCCTCGGCGTCGGCGTCCTTCAGCTCGCCGACGTTCCTGGGGTTCTTGAAGTGGTCCAGTACCTTCTCGCTGTACATACTATCTCAGCTCCTCGGGCGTGAGAGGCGACATGGCTCTCAGCCTCCTCACGACGCCCGGCAGCTCCTGTATCACGTATTCCACTTGGTCGCGGTTATTATTCTTTCCTAGGGTGAAGACCAGGCTGCCGTGGGCCTCCTCGTGTCTGAGGCCGCAGGCCAGCAGGGTGTGGCTGGGCTCCAGGGTCTTGGCGGCGCAGGCGCTCCCCGTGGAGACCTGGACGCCAAGCTCGTCCAGGCTGAGCACGAGGGACTCACCTTCCACGTAGCTGAACCTTATGTTGGCGTTGTTGGGCAGCCGCTTGGTGGGGTGGCCGTTGAGGTAGGACTCGGGGTTGGCGGCGAGCGCCCCCTCGATGAGCCTGTCCCTGAGGGCGGTGAGCCTCGTGGACTCGGCGTCCATCTCCTGCTTCGCGAGTCTGGCGGCCTCGCCCATCCCGACGACGCCGGGGACGTTCTCCGTCCCGGAGCGCAGGCCGTTCTCTTGGCCTCCGCCTATCATGTGGGGCTTGACCCTCACCCCCCTCCCGATGTAGAGGGCGCCGACTCCCTTGGGGCCGTAGACGTCGTTGCTGCTCAGGGTCATGAGGTCGACGCCCAGCTCCTTCACGTCGAGGGGTATCTGGCCCGCCGCGGCGGTGGCGTCGGTGTGGAACAGGGCGCCGTGGCTGTGAGCCAGCTCGGCTGCCTCCTTCACCGGCTGCAGCGTCCCTATCTCGCCGTTGGCGGCAATGACGGATACCAGCACGGTGTCGTCGTCCACGAGCTTCTCCAGCTCCCCCAGGAGGAGTACCCCTGTCTCGTCCACTGGGCACTCAGCTATCTCGAAGCCTTCCCGGGACAGCTCCTTGCATATGTTTATGACGCTGATGTGCTCCACGGCGGACCTCACCACCTTGCCGCCTTTCTTCCTGCTGCGCTGCGCGGCGCCGAGGAGGGCTAGGTTGCTGGCCTCGGTAGCCCCTGAGGTGAACACGATCTCGGACGGGTCGCCGTCGATCAGCTCTGCGACGCCGCCCCTCGCCATCTTCAACGCCTCGAGGGCCTTGAAACCCTCCGAGTGGAAAGACGCGGGGTTGCCGTAGTGCTCTGTGAAGTACGGCTTCATGGCGTCGAGGACGCGGGGGTCCACGGGGCGCCCCGCGCCGTTGTCCATGTAGACTTTCAGGGACATTACTTCCTCAAGAGACACCATGGATTATAAAGGGTGGGTAACGCGTCGCCGACGGCCTCATTTCCTGATTAGGAGGGTCACCTCGTCGCCTTCCCTCGTGACGCCGAGCAACTCGTAGCCCATCCTCTCGGCGAGCCTGCGGAGGTCTGCCTCGGCGGCGGGGTCGTCTGCGGAGACCTCCAGCACCTGGCCTTTCTCTATCTCGTCCATCGCCATCCTGGTCCTGAATATGGGCTCGGGGCAGTAGAGCCCCGTGCAGTCCAGCACCTTGTCGGGTTCCATCGTCGATCGCTCTTTCCCCTGCGGCGGGGGTGATAATAGGTGAAGCGGAACGGAGCGATTTAAGACGAGTGGTGGCGGATCAGCTTGGAAACACCACGTCAGAAGAGCAGGTTGTACAGGAGGTAGCTGTCGAAGGCGAGGAGGAAGAGGAACAGAGCGGCTATGATCCTTGCGCTCACACGGTCCGCGTCCGCCGGGTCGTTGAGGCTCGCCGTCATCCCGCTGAGCGCCGCCGCCAGCGGAGCCGACGACAGCAGCGGCGGCAGCCAGGAGCCTTCCACCCTTCCAGCCGTGGACACGGTGAAGATAATCGAGGCGGCGGCTGTGACGAGCACAGCCAGCTGGGCTGCCCGGCGTCTCCCCAGCGCCACGACGAGGGTCCTCTTGCCGTGGCTGCCATCCACCTCCAAGTCAGGCAGCTCAAGGCATAGGCTGAGGACGAAGCCGTAGAGCATCAGCGGGACGGAGGCCAGCAGGAGCGTGCCGTCGAGAGCCCCCGCCGTGGCGACGTAGCCTACGGCGGGCACGGCGAAGCCTGTGCCCACGGCTATGGTGGCCTCGCCTAGGCCGCGGGCGTTGAGCCGAGCAGGCGGCGAAGAGTACATCCAGCCCAGTGCCACCGCCGACGCCGTCACCCACAGCAGGGTTGGAGGGGAGACCCCCGTAACGACCATGGAGGCGGCCACCGTCAGAGCCGCGGCGGAGAAGAAGATGGCTGCGCTCAGCGCGGCTGGCCGCGCCCACGGGTGCTCCACGAGGGCGTTACTTCTCCCGAAGGCCTTGACGGGAGAGTCTCTGTCGATCTCTACGTCGAAGTAGTCGTTGCTGTAGTGTGTAGATAGGTCGCCGGCCAGCACCACCGCGTATCCTAGGGCGAGGTGGACGGGGTTGAACTGGGCTCCATGGTTCAGCGCGAGGAGCGCCCCCAGGAGGTAGCCCAGGAAGCCGCCCGCCACCATGTGTGGGCGTATCACTCTGGCGAGTACCCTGGCTCTATCCACGATGCACATCCACCCTGGTGATCTTATCCCAATTGTTGTAGGGACACGGTTTTTAAGCGATGGGGTCAGACAGCCTTCGATGTCTCTGGAGTCGCTAAAACCCTACCTTGATCTGACGAGGATTCACTTCTTCTTCGTTTGGCCGCTCCTCTTCTGCTCGGGGCTGTTCCTCAGCTTCCAAGGGTACGGTGGGTTCAGCTGGGCTCTTGTGGGGAAGGCCGCGTTGATCGCGCTTCTCGGCTTCGAGGCGGGGTTCGTGCTCAACGACTTGGTGGACGGGGAGATCGACGCGAGGGACGTGGAGCACAGCTTGACACGGTACTGGAGGCCCTATGGGACCAGGCCGATACCCTCGGCTCGGTGTCGCGGCGTCAGGCTTCGACGCTTTTCCTCGCCTTGGTGGCCGCCGCGTCGGCTCTGATCTTCACGCTGCCCTATCCTAACTCGGTGTATGTCTTCGCGATAATGGTTTACAGCTACTGTATGGAGGTCTTCTACCAGGTGAAGAAACGGGATCAGGCGGCGCCGCTGGCCCAGCTCCTGGGCCGCACCGACTTCTCCCTCTTCCCCGTGGCGGGCTACCTGTGCAACGGCAGGCCCGACGCGGTGGCGCTGCTCTACTTCCTGTTCTTCTACCCCTTCGCCCAGGCTCATCTGGGCGTCAACGACATCATAGACGCGGTGAACGACGAGGCCCGGGGGTTGATGACTGTGCCCCTCATCTACGGTACGCGGGGGACGAAGAGCTGGATTCTGGTGTTCACGGCTCTCCACGCGCTGGGTGCGGCGCTGTTCGCGCGGGTCCACGGCTTGGTTGCCGTAGTCGGATTAGCTGTGGGGCTTCTGCTGTTGTCCGCTGCCAACCTGCTCATCCATAGGAGCGAGTCTCCGGGTGACTGGTTGAGGGCGTTGCCGTTGTTCCACGTGGCGATGCTTGTCTACGTGGCCTCCATGATAGCCGACTACTTCATTTGAAGGGCTTTGCTTATCTCAGTATCCCCTCATCCAGGTCCTGGCTACGTTGGACAGGATCAGTACAGCCA
>CAZQOX010000126.1:0-4441 GCA_964594895.1 uncultured Candidatus Bathyarchaeia archaeon | reverse complement strand
TAAGTATGTGTCGGGGGTGAATCTCTCGTAGTCGCTGAGGCCGAGTATCTTCATCAACGCCCCCGCCAGCCCGATCACGACTCCGCCCCGCGTGTCGACGAACATGTCCCCGCTCTCAACCATAGCGGAGTCGCCTCTGTGCATGGCTATCTTCGCACCGTACCGGTCTCTCAGATAGGCGGCGTTGCCAACGTGGTCTATGTGGCCGTGGGTGATGATGATGAGCCTGAGGTCTCCCGGCCTGCACCCGGCTTCTTGTATCTCCCGTTCAAGCTGGCCTCGTCTCTTCTTTATACCCGTGTCTATCAGGAAGCACCCTGTCTCTGTCTCTATGAGGTGGCTGTTCACCCCGAAAAAGTAGTTCAGGGTGATGGGCTTGATCTCCATGTCTCACCATGTCTCGGTGCTTTTAATAATCCCTTCTAGAGTTGATGAGGGTTCAACCCGTGTTCGGTTAAAATACCGGGTGACCCACGTGATGCTATGCCGGGCGCGGTGGTTTACCCTTTTTCGAGCACCGACTGAGGGACGTGTGAAAGGATATGCCCCTGGACAACATCGAGATCGTCGACTGTGAATCGGCTGTACAGCTGTGAGCAGCGCTTCGCGTGTCTCCCGTTACCTAGTGTGTGCTGAGTACTGTGATCTCCTCTGGGGCCGTCCAGAAGAGCTCCAACGTTACACCCCTGTCCTTGCTGTGGTAGAGCCTGTTCTCGTCTGAGACCCACGCGTGGTCTCCGGTGAACTGGATGTGGAAGGTGTCGATGTTCTTCTTGGTGGACTCAGGGAACCCATCAGTCACGTGAACCCAGTTTCTGCCTGCGTCCTCCGTCCAGTAGAGCTGGCCGTGGACGTTGCTTCCAGATGGGCCGTCACTTACACCACAGAGCAGGACATCAGGCTTAGTGGGGTGGACGGCTATCCCCCGCCCGTACCTCTCCCTGAGGGCGCCGCTTCTGTGGCTCCACGTCTCGCCCCTGTCGTCGCTGACGTAGACGCTGAGGTAGGTGTTGGCGTAGACTCGCTCAGGGTTACATGGGCTTGTGATCACTTCGTGAACGTCCCTGTGGAGCGTGGGCTTCACCGGCTCCCATGTCTCGCCCCAGTCAGGTGAACGCATGATGCTGCCCACATGGATGTCGGCGTAGACCCAGCCGTCGCCGGTCTTGTCCATGCTCCTGACAGCCGGCGGGCCGCCCCACGGGGTGAACCACTCGTCCCTGACCTCTAGGCTCTGGAAAGAGGGGATCGGCTTCGCTTCGCCTTCACCCTCTAACACTTTGTAGAGGTTAGGCGGTGTGCAGCCAACCAGAAGCGCAAGGGGGTCCTCCTTGAGGACGAGGAGGCTGTCGATCCTGTCGGTTATGCCTGACTGGATCACCTTGTCCACGCCTTCTTGTTTGATGTTTACCGCTCCGTCGCTGAGGGCTACTATGTTTCGTTTCTCGCCCATCAGTACTCGTCTTATTTCCAAACCGGTGAGAAGCTGCTCAGGGTGAGCCGAGCCGTCTGGTGGCACGGCGTATACTGATGTTTCGGTGGAGACTAACATGAGGATATATGGGAACGGCGTCTGAAAAAGTGGGTGAAATTACTCAAGCGTTAACGTTATCAGGTATACATCCGCTTCAACCCCATGCGTCTCGCAGGGCTCTTCAGCGGTGGCAAGGACAGCTGCTACGCGGCGCGCCTCGCCGAGGAGGCTGGACATGACGTGGTTTGCCACGTCTCCATGCGCTCTGAGAACCCGGACAGCTACATGTTCCACCGTGAACATAGGGCTCACCGAGCTCCAGGCCTACGCGTTGGGCAAGGAGCACGTCGAGGCCGATAGGCACACTGGTTTCGTTACAATAGTATGCGTGGCTTTTTGTCCATAAAAATTAGTAATGCATTTTAGATATTTCGTACAAAAAGGTTAGTTTTATCGGGGCATCAATTTGTTCAGGAGTGGGTTAAGCTGGCCATTGCCAGCCCATGCCGCCATGCTGCATCAAGTATCTTGAGAAGATAAAGAGCGGTATAAAGCAGAGGAATAGGATCAAGCCTCCGGTAAGGCTCTCCTGACCAATTACAAGTAAAGTAACTAGAAGTATTACCCCGAGCCCATAGAGGATAAGGTTCATTTTCCTCGACCTCTGACGTGAAGAATCCAGTTGAACCTTAGTTCACTCCTTCTCTTTAGACTCTTCTTCATCAAGCTCCATTCTATCCCGCTTAAAGGTTACGAGCGCGCGCGTTTGTGTATGTACCTACCAGAACTTCCACCATGGCTTCTTTTTGGCGGGTCTCTCTTCGGCGGGCTCCTCTTTGACTGGTTCCTCGATGGGTTCCTCCTCTTCAGCGGACGGCTCTTCCACTATCGATGATTCTTCGGTGGGTTCTTCCCTCTCCTCTTCCTCGCGAGGTTCCTCCTCGATTGGCTCCTCCTTAGCATCTTCCTCTTCAGGCTTCTCTTCTCTCTTCTCTACGGACATTTTCCAAACCTTCACCTCTGAATGGAGCGTATCACCGCTTAAGTGTTACGCGTGCGTAACGCAAATGCATCACCGCTTAAAATTTATACGCACGCGCATCATGGTCTTATGTCCAAAGTAGCTTTGTGTAATTTTTCAATGAATACATTAAAAAATTTTAATTGCTTTTTCAACAGTTTTCTTATTCGCAAATATCGGTTCGTCAGGAGGTACTAGCGGAGTGGTGGCGCCGATGAGCAGATAAGCCTCCCTATTCGGATCATCTACAGGCTTCCGCTTGATACATACGCACAGTCACCAATCCCCTTTTTTCCAAGATTCCCAGTAAGAGGGTGCCAGAATTTTTTTTTTCTCGATATGACAGGTTACTTGAAGCAAGCCGTCAACGTTATCAGAGAAGCCAACACATCAACCCCATGCGTCTCGCAGGGCTCTTCAGCGGCGGAAAAGACAGCTGCTACGCGGCGCGCCTCGCCGAGGAGGAAGGCCATGACCTAGCTTACCTCGTCTCCATGCGCTCGGAGAACCCTGACAGCTACATGTTCCACACCGTGAACATAGGGCTCACCGAGCTCCAGGCCTATGCATGGGGCAAGGAGCACGTCGAGGCCAGGACCAGAGGAGTCAAGGAGAAGGAGCTGGACGACCTGAAGAGATGCCTGAAAGGCTTGGACGCGGAGGGCGTCGTCACCGGGGCCGTGGCGTCCAGCTATCAGAGGGAGCGGGTCGACCTGATGTGCAGTGAACTGGGATTAGAGCACGTCAACCCCCTCTGGGGCCGTAAACGCGTCGGGCTGCTGAACGAGATGCTAAGCAGGGGCATGGTCATCGTGTTCTCGGCCGTAGCGGCGCAAGGACTAGACCAGAAGTGGCTGGGGAGGAAGCTGGATAAGCAGGCACTCAACAGCCTCGTCCAGCTCAGGGAACGGTACGGCGTAGACCCCTGCGGCGAGGGCGGCGAGTACGAGAGCCTTGTCCTCGACGCGCCGTGGTTCAGGTACAGGATAGAGGTCAAGAAGGCGGAGCGCAGCTGGGACGGCGTCAGCGGCAGGTACCGTGTCGTGGAGGCCGACCTGGTACCCAAGAAATGATGCATAAAGATTAAAAGTGGTGGACTCCTTCAAGGTTGTGAGAGGAGAACGCGGTGATGTCCCGCCAAACAGACTAGGCCGAGAGGCCCAATCCGGCGACTATAGACGCTCCTCCGATGTTCTGAGAGAAGTATCTGGGCAGCGTATGCCATGGAGGCACCACCACGGCTTCTTCGGAGATGAAACCCATGAGTGAAAAGAAGGAAGAGGTCGTATCAGAGGCACTGAAAGCCGAGGAGAAGCTCAGGAGCCACTGGTACATAATGGACCTGGACGGCAAACTCTGGGAGCTCGACGACTTCGACTTCCAGGGCCACGAAAAACTCCGCAAGTTCAGCGGATACGAGTACGCAAAGGACCGCACCGTGGACCGTACACCCCCCCACGTAGACCTCATGAGGAGCCTGGAGCTAGTTGACTACGAGCCCGCGTCAGACCCAGGAAACTTCAGGTACTACCCCAAGGGTAGGATGGTGAAGGCGCTGCTGGAGGAGTACGTCACCAGCATGGTCCACGAGTACGGCGGCATGGAGGTGGAGACCCCCATCATGTACAGCCTGGAGCACCCCACCCTGAAGAGCTACCTGAACAGGTTCCCCGCACGCCAGTACACCGTGGAGAGCGACGGCACCCCGTACTTCCTGAGGTTCGCGGCCTGCTTCGGCCAGTTCCTCATGAGCCACGATGCCACCATCAGCTACAGGAACCTCCCCATGCGCATCTACGAGATGACCCGCTACAGTTTCCGCCGCGAGCAGCGCGGCGAGCTTACCGGGCTCCGCAGGCTCCGCGCGTTCACCATGCCAGACGTCCACGCATTCTGCAAGGACCTGGACCAGGCCCGGAGCGAGTACATGCGCCGCTTCAAGCTCA
>CAZQOX010000125.1:0-4490 GCA_964594895.1 uncultured Candidatus Bathyarchaeia archaeon | reverse complement strand
ATCGGGTGGCCCGGCGAGGAGACCATCAAGTCTGAGAGGATGAGCCTGGACGAGGTCATCCTTAATACGTAATTAGAATCAATTTGGTAAAATGAATAAATTTTTCATTTTATCTCTATAATTTTTTAGATTTTTGTGTCAAGTTCTACAAAGGTACAAATATTTAATCTGTTAAGTAGTGTTACCACGTTCTACCCCACGCCATGTTGCTTGAATGGAATATATTATAAATATTATAGGATAAATTATAACCATTTTATTTGGGTATTTTTGAAAAATACCCAATAAAATTGATTAATAAAAATTGTTATTAATTATATATCATAATATATTCCTTTCATGCAGATAAGGGGTGGGCTTACGGCAGTTTTCCACTATTTTTTCTCTGTATTTATTTCTTTATATATTATTATATAAAGGAGAGGGCAGTCATTGAATGATACGTTAAACATAATACCGAGGTCTCTTTGCTTGAATGGAAAGGCTTATTTCGGTATTATGGTTAATTATGATAAAACTTATAAGTGTTAGGTATATAAATATTAATGGGTGACGACAGTGCTTTCGGCCCGGCCAATAGAATTCGAGGGGTTAACTCCAAAGTGTTCAGCGATGTAAGTCTACCTCGATTCTATGGTTCTACTCATTTCCATTTAAAAATTTAATCTTTACTATAGAATATGTGTTAACACAATTCTTGCTCCAATAGCCCCTAATACTAATCCCCCAAATATTTGGGCCTTTTTCCCGAACGCCTTGCCGGTCCTGTTGCCGACGAGGAGCCCCGCGAAGGTGAACAGCAGCGTCCCCGCGCCCATGAAGAGGCTGGGCACCAGTATGGGGAGGCCCTCAAGGCGGAAGCTGAGGCCCACGGCGAGGGCGTCTATGCTGACGGCCACGGTGAACATTATGAGGCTAGCGGTGCCCAGTATCTCGCCGGGGTCCACCTCTCCGTCCCCGTCCAGGCCCTCCTTCACCATCCTGCCGCCGACGAAGAACAGCAGCAGGAAAGCCACCCAGTGGTCGTAGCTGGATACGAGGTCCACTATCGTGGAGCCGAGGAACCAGCCGAGGATGGGCATTACGACGTGGGCTGCGCCGAAGCTTATGGACATCCGCGTCGCGTCGCCGATCTTTGTCCTGCCGAGGCCGAACCCCGTGACGGTGGCGACGCTGAACGCGTCCATGGCTAAGCCTACCGAGAGAAGAATCAGCAAATATACGTCGATCCCTGTCTCTAGAGCCATTCTTCGAAAGACATCGACCGCCCGGTTTAAGTTTTACCACAAATTATAAACCCAGACTAAACAATCGGGGATCACCCATGGCCTTTCGTTAGTTTTAACCCCTCACGGGACATAATTCAGTTGATTGATCATGTTGAATGAGAAGGCATGGAAGTGGATCGATGAACACGGGGATGAGTTCATCGAGGTAAGCGACAGGATCTGGGAGTACGCGGAGCTTGGCCTCGTCGAGTTCAAGAGCGCGGGGCTCCACGCCGAGACCCTTGAGGGACACGGGTTCAACGTGGACCGGGGAGTAGCCGGGATGCCCACCGCCTTCGTTGCCTCCTGGGGGAAGGGGAGACCCGTAATAGGCTTCATGGGCGAGTACGACGCGTTGCCGGGGATCAGCAACAAGGCCGTACCATACAGGGAGTGGCTGGTGGAGGACGGGCCAGGCCACGGCTGCGGCCACAACGTCCACGGAACCAGCGGCTTCATGGCCGCCATCGCCACCCGGTACGTCATGGAGGAGGAGAGGCTCCCCGGCACGGTGAAGTGCTTCGGCAGCCCAGCCGAGGAGAACTACGACGGCAAGGCCTACATGGTGCGCGCAGGCAGCTTCAAGGGGGTAGACGCGTGCCTGAGCCACCACCCCAGCAGCATGAACGTCGCCGGCCTCTCGTCCAGCAACGCCGTGAACAGCGTCAAGTACGAGTTCTTCGGCAAGACGGCGCACGCCGCGGGCAGCCCGGAGCAGGGACGCAGCGCCCTGGACGCGATAGAGCTCATGAACGTGGGCGTCAACTACCTGCGGGAGCACGTCATCCAGGACGCGAGGATCCACTACGTGATAGAGCAGGGCGGCGGCCAGCCCAACGTGGTGCCCGACTACGCCCGCAGCTGGTACTACATCAGGGCCCCGGAGCGGAACCAGGTGGCCGCCATCTACAGGCGCGTCAACAAGATCGCCGAGGGCGCCGCGTTGATGACGGATACGGAGCTCAAGATCAGCCTCATCGCCGCCATCTACAACAAGATACCCAGCCGTACCCTCAGCGAGCTGGTGACCGCCAACATGCGGCTGGTGGGGGCCCCCGAGTGGACCAGGGAGGAGTTAGGCTTCGCGGCCGAGATCGCCAAGACCCTCGACAAGCAGAGCAAGGTCAACAGCCTCCGCAAGAACAAGGTGCCCGACTGGGAGAGGTACGTGGGCGTCGACCTCGTGACGGACATACTGGACGCCTGGAACGAAGGCGAGATCAGCCACGGAAGCACCGACGTGAGCGACGTGAGCTGGCAGTGCCCCACCATGGAGTTCGGCACCGCCTGCAACGTCCTCGGCGCCCCAGGCCACGACTGGAGGTTCACCGCCGTCAGCGGCATGAGCATAGGCCACAAGTCGCTCGTGTTCGCCGCCAAGACCCTGGCGGCCAGCGCGCTGGACCTGTACACGAGGCCCGAGCTGCTGGAGAAGGCCAAGGAGGAGCACGCCGAGCGGCTGGCGGGGCGCAAGTACGCGTCGCCCATACCTCCCGAGGTGGAGCCGCCTCTGGAGATCGCCAAGGAGGCTTGGGAGAAGCTCAAGGGGAGGCGAGAAGTATGAGCACCGTAACGATAGGCGGAATATCGGCTGCGCCCGGCGAGAAGGCCAAGGGGTTCCTGGACGCCGGCACCACCAGCGTCAACACCTACAGGGTGCCCCTGGCCGTCATCAACGGCGCCGAGAAGGGCAAGACCGTCGGCATAATAGGCGGCACCCACGGCACCGAGTTCGCCAGCATCGAGGCGGTCATCAGGGCCATCAAGGCTCTCGACCCCAAGAAGATGCGGGGCACCGTCCTCGCCGTACCCGTCCTCAACGGCCCCCAGTTCGAGCACAAGACCATGTTCCTCAGCCCCTTCGACCAGATGAACCTCAACAGGGTGTTCCCCGGCGACCCAGAGGGCACCCTGAGCCAGCGTATAGCCCACACCGTCTACGAGAACGTCATCAAGAGGTGCGACGCGTTGATGGACTGCCACGGCGGGGACGTCAACGAGGACATCCACAACTACGTCATAGCCGGCAAAGGCGAGGACGAGGAGGTCAACAAGGTGGCCCTGGACATGGCCCGGTGCTTCCCCACCCGTTTCATCAACCTTTTCCCGGTGACCCCCACCGGGATGACCATGTGCGCCCAGAGCAGGCTCGGCATACCGTGCATCACATCGGAGTCCGGCACCCCCTTCCCCGTGAGGGAGGACGAGATAGAGTTCCACTACATGGGCATAATGAACGTGCTAAGGTACTTCGGGGTAATCGAGGGCAAGCCCAAACTGGTTGAGCCGGTGATGAGCAGCGGCAGCAAAAGGATCAGGGCCGTGGAGGGCAGCATATAGCGCCCCTCGGTCGCCACAGATCAGGCGGTGAAGGCCGGGGACGTGCTGGGTGTGGTCACGGACCTCTTTGGAGACGTCAGGCAGACCGTCACGGCTCCAAGTGACGGGGTGGTGGGCATGATGAGGTGCTTCTACTCGGTTAACTGCGGGGAGCTATTGGCGAGCATAACCTTCCTGGAGTAGCTCCTGCCTCTTTTTTCATTGCAGCGGCCTAGCCGATGGCTCCAGGTTTCTCCATCTAGCTTTTGTCCTGTTTTCATCTCCTTTAAAGATACTAACACATATATACAGTGAAAAATCAGGGATTATCGTGGAAAGACGTGTGTCTTCCCACAGGTGAGACTGGTTTAATCCTGGGGAGGGACCGCAAACTCACCTTATTTTCACCGTAAGGAAAGCCATAACAGAACATTTTCGATTTATCAGAACGTTGTGGACAATAAGGTGCAGCGGTGGCAGAGTCGGACTATCGCGCCAGTCTTATGAACTGGTCCCTCCCCAGGGTCGTGGGTTCGAATCCCACCCGCTGCGCCTTGGCCCCTGAAATACATCACTGAGGGGGCACTATCATGTACTTCTCGAAGAGGCCGAGGTACTCGTCGAGGGCCACGCTGTCCCTGTCGATGAGGTTGCTCATCCCGCTCAGCATGGAGTGGTGCCGCCGCTCCTCGTCCAGCAGGTAGCCGAGGAACGCGTTGACGCGGTCGTCCCGCGTCTGTCCCATCATCTCCTCCAGCAGCTTGATCATCTCCGCCTCGACGGCCACATGCTGCCTTATGTCCTGGTGGAGGCTCACGGCGGGCCCCATGTCCACGTCCAGCCTCAGAGGCACCGAGCCGGCGTCCACGTCGATGAGGGCCTGGCAGACGGCGGCGTGCTTCC
>CAZQOX010000124.1:0-4511 GCA_964594895.1 uncultured Candidatus Bathyarchaeia archaeon | reverse complement strand
TGCCTCTCCTCGGTGTCCATGTCACGTATCTCATCCATGCGAAGAATAGGCATCTCTACTTCTCCTCTTTCTCGGGCGCCTCTGTCTCTTCTGTGGCCGGCTCCTCTTTCTCAGCGGCTTCTGTCTCCACTGTAGCCGCCTCCTCTTCAGGAATAGGCTCAACGGTCTCAGGGACCGCCTCGGGTTCATCCTCTGTTGTGGGTCCCTCTTCCACAGGGGTTTCTGCCTCATCGACGGAACCCTCCTCAGCGACCGATGCTTCCTCCACTACAGCCTCTTCCGCTGGTGCCTCTGTTTCAGGCGTTTCGGGGAGCACCACTTTTTCAACTTTCTCCGCTGTCGGCTCCTCGCCCTCTGGCTGAGCCTCTGCTTCAGGAGTCTCCGGCTCAACGACTATCGGAGGCTGATACTCTATCTCAGGCAGCTCATCGAGGTTCACCTTGTCGGGGAACTTCGCGTCCGGCGGCACGATGCTCACCGTGACGCCTAGGATGCCTCTCTTCATCTTGACGTGCATTGTCGCGTGGCGTACATACCTCAGCGCAGGGTCTCCGGACTTTGGTACGTAGCCCTCGACGACCTTCTCGAACCTCGACCTCGCGCTCCTCAGCGGCCCCTTCAGGAGGACCTCGCACCCGAGGGCTCCGCTATCCATTATGCGGCGCAGACTCCAGAAAATGGCTCTCCTGAAGTGAACGCCTCGTTCAAGGGCGTTCGCAATCCGCGACGCCATGATCTGGGGGTTCATCTCTGGAACCTCCACCTCCACCACGGTTATCTGAGGGTTGGGTAGCCCCAGCTCCGTCTCCAGGCGTAACGACGCAGCCTTTATGGCCCTGCCTCTCTTCCCGATGACCCGCCCGGGCCTCATGGCGAAGAGGTTGATCTGTGCCCCCAAAGGAGTCTTGGTTAGCGTTATTCCTCCGTAGCCAGCCTGCTCGTATTCATCCATCAGGAGCTCGTCCACCTTGACGCGCTCGATGCTATCCTGTATGATTCGTTTAATAACCGACATTAGTACTCCTCGACTGCGACCTCGATATGGGTCAAGTGGTTGAAGTAGGGTGAGGTTCTGCCGAAGGCCCTCGGGATATAATTCTTGATGACTCTTCCACGGTGGGCGGCCACATGGATGATGCGTAGCCTGTCTGCGTACAGCCCCTTGAACTCGGCGTTGGCCTCCACGGATTGAAGGATCTTCAGGATCTCCTGCGCCGCCTTCTCTGGGAACCTGCCGGCGTCGTGTCCCTGCAGCTCCTTCCTGTGAGGGACTTTCCCGCGATACCTGTAGTACGGCACCGGTTCCTTCAGCTCAATGACGTTCTCTAGGAAGCCCTTCGCGTCCTCTAGCTTCATTCCTTTTATGTGGTGACAGATCTCTCTAGCTATCTTCGGCTTTATCTTTAGATCCCTGCCGCTGGCTAACGCAGTCTTGTCTGGGTCGAGCCCCTGCACCGAGTATTTCCAGGTTGGCATGTACGCACCGTTCGCCTATTCTGAATCGAGGCTTGATATAAAAAGGTTCATGTAATTAAACCTATCCCCGGGAAGGTGTTGAACCCTGAATGACTCCATAAAAAATGCGAGGAAAATGATACGAGAAAAGAGCGTATCACAAAGAGAGGAATATAATGGATAAATAAAGTTTGGTAAATGTGATGTGGAAGCTACTTCAGCGGTATGTACATGCTGCTACGAGAGGCTCCTATGCCTGGGCGGCCGTGGCGAACTCTGGTCATACTGATGGCGTACTCGCCGAGGTAGTGCCCTATCATCTTCTCGGTCATGTTGACCTCTTTGAACTCCTTCCCTGTGTAGACGTGGATCGATCTCCCGATCATCTCTGGGAGTATGATCATGTCCCTCGCGTGTGTCCTCAGAGGCTTATTCGAATCCCTGCGCAGCCTCTCTAGGATTATCCTCTGCTCTGCGCTGAGTCCGCGGCGTAGGCTTCTCCTCATCCTCGATGGAAGTAGCCGGATGAACTCATCCATAGACATGGCCTGAAGCTCCTCGACGGTCTTCCCTCGATAATTAAAGTCCTTGGGCATTTTCACTCACCTTGACAGATGGGGTTAATATAACCCTTAGTTTCTCCTCCTCTGGCGTTTTCCGCTGTTCCTGGCGGCTATGAGCCCCACCTTCGCGCCTGGAGGCGCATGTCTGGACACCGTCGTGGACTTCCCTGGCCTCCTGTGGCGGCCCCCGCCGTGGGGGTGCATCGCGGCCGGCATCTTGACGCCGTGGGCCACCGGGTACTTGTGCCCCTTGGCCTTCTTGGCGTGCACCTTATCGCCTGCCGTGAGGAACGGCTTCTCCCTGCGTCCGGCTCCTGAGATGATCCCTATGGTGGCTCGCGAATCGTTGTGTATGGTTACTGTCCTCTTGGAAGGAACCCTCACCGATGTGTGGGTCCGGGTGTGAGCTATCACTGTGCCGAAGCTGCCAGAGCTCCTAGCAATCTTTCCGCCGTCTCCGGGTCTCAGCTCGATGTTGCTGACCATGGTTCCCTCTGGTATGCCTCCCAGCGGGAGCACGTTTCCCACTTGTAGGGGAGCGTTGGGTCCGACTGTTATCTCTTGGTTGACGTATGTTCCTTCGATGGCTGAAGAGTAGAACCCTGAGCCCCGTTCGAACTCGATGTACGCGAGAGGCGCACCTCTTCCCGGCTCGTGGTTAAGCTCCTTGAGGGTTCCTGTCCTGTTCTCGTTTGTCGGCGTGGGGTACTTGGCTGGTGCGATCTTGTTCATCTTGGCGGCCCTGAACTGGCTGCCGCCGCGGCCTCTCCTCTGTACCTTTATCTTCTTACCCATGGTTCACACCTACAGTATTCCTAGACGGATGGCGACATCTGACGCGTCGTACTCGTCTTTGAGCTTTATGAAGGCTTTCTTCTCGCCCTTCCGGTTTATGAGGGTGTTGACGGTCTCTGCCTCCACCTCGTAGAGCTCCTCGACAGCCTTCGCTATCATGTGTTTGGTCGCCCTGCGGTCCACTATGAACACGAGCTTGTTCTCGTACTCGATCATGTTGACGCTACGCTCCGTCATGAGGGGGTACTGGATTACCTTGTGCGACTTCATCTTAGGCTCCCCACACCTCGTCGAGCTTCTCGAAGGCCGATCTGCCCCACACCACAAGCCTTCCCGGGTGCGCCCCCGGGGCTAAAAGCTCCGCGTTAAGACAGTGGACATCGGCTATGTCGACCCCCGGTAAGTTTCTGCCTGCTTGGGATATTCCCTTGTCCTCCGACACCACGATGAGCGGCCCCTTCCCCGTCTTCTTCCTGCGGCCCCTCATCTTGCCCTTCCCGGCCCTCGTCTTCTTCCGGTCTGCTCTCTCAACGTCCGCCCATATCCCCAGGGACTGGAACAACTCCACTACTTCCTTGGTCTTGGTTAGGCTCTCCATCTCGTCGTCGATGACGATGGGAAGCTGCTTCACATCGGCTACCTTGTGATTTCTATGCTCTACGAGTTCCTTGACAGCCGTGGCTGCTATTCCCGACCTAATGGCGAATCTCTTCTCTTTCTTGTTGATCCGCTTCACGATGACTTTCTCCGAGCGTGGAGGGAAGGCTTGATGGCCGCCTACCATGCTTACGCCGAAGGCGGCGCGTCTTCCATCCTTGAGCCGCGGGACTCGGGCTCTGCCTTGGCCTGTTCCCATCGACTCGGCCGTCGTCCTCTTCCCAGCCATGGGGTCCCTGCCTTGGGGCTGGAACCTCGTGCTCTGGAGGGCTAAGACGGCTCGCTTGATCACATCGTGCCTCACAGGAGTCTCGAAGACCTTAGGTACCTCGACTTCGTCGATCTTCTCGTTCTTCAGGGTGAGTACCGGGACCTTCATTGCTCTGCGCTCCTCTTCTGCCACTCGGTGTGAAGGTACGTGATCTGCGGCGGCTCATCGGGGTACTTGATATCGCGAACCGTCTTCCTGAGCTTTATCAGCCTCTTGGACGACCCCATGACGCTTCCCTTGAGGAGCAGGTAGTCGCCCTTCACGAAGCCATAGTTCTTGAAGCCGCTCTTGGGGTTGACGCGATCCACGTCCTCATCCATGAGCATTATCCGTTTGTTGTACTCGGTCCTGTTGTGGAAGCCCATCTGGCCGGCTCTCGGCACCTGAGGCATGACGCCCCTCGGCACCCACGGCCCAATGGAGGCCACCGCCCTTTTCTGTTTCCTAGACTTTCTTGATAGGATCCTGATCCCCCAGCGCTTTACCGGGCCTTGGAAACCCTTTCCCTTAGTCACGGCGACGACGTCGATGCCCTCGCCGGGCTCGAAGATGTCTTGCACGGTGACGTTCTGGCCCAGGATCTCTCTGGCGTAGCTGAACCGCTCCTCCATGGAGCCCCCGCTTACGGGTATCTCCATGAGGTCCGGGGCCTTTTTCGAGACCGAGGCCTCCCTCGGCTGCGTCGCCGCTATGACCCTTATCTCTGCGACCCTGTCAAGGTCTTTCTCGATCTCTGCCAGCTTGGCGTCTGGACGGGGATCCGTCGCGAA
>CAZQOX010000123.1:0-4570 GCA_964594895.1 uncultured Candidatus Bathyarchaeia archaeon | reverse complement strand
AGAGCTCGCCCGTGAAAAGCGTCAACGCGTCCCTGACCCTCTGCTCCTTCTCCTCACGGTGGGTCCTCATCACGCAGACATACTCCTTGCCAGAGTCTAGGAGAGCCTGCACCACCTTGGTCGAGTCCTGGAGGTTGACAGGCAGGACGCCCGTCACCTTAGGGTCGAGCGTGCCTCCGTGGCCCACCTTGTCCAGCTCGAGGAGCTTCTTGACCCAGGAGGCCACCTCGTGACTGGTGGGGCCAGGGACCTTGTCGAGGACTACTATGCCGAACCTGATGTGCTGCTGAAGGGTCCTCTGGTCGGGGGGGCAGCCGTACTCGGGGCTCGTCTCCTCCTCGGCCTTCACCCTAACCTCTCGCTGGATCTCCCAGGCCGGCCTCTTGGTCATGGCATTCACACGATCGTGCCAGAATATTAAAGGAGTACCTATTCTTTTTCACGGCGTTCGAGGCGCTTTTCCTCCATCTCCTCCTGGATGTGCTCCGCCTCGACCTTGCCCAGCTCCTCGTCGTCTGAGGCTTCACGCAGCGCCTCTTCTACCTTCTTCCAGTCATCCCAGATGGTCTTCCCATCATCGATCGTGGTCTCCATGTCCATCTTCATCTCTCGCAGCCGCTCCGAGAAGTCGTCAAGCTGCTCGGCTAGCTTCTGCTCCCAGTCTCCTCTCAAAGATGCAGCCTGCGCCGCCGCGTCCTCAGACTTAGACTGTGCGTCCTCTATGACCATCCTAAGCTTCTCCAGCGATATGAAGAGAAGGTTGATCTCTCTGCTCATATAGAGGGCTAGGGATCAGTTGTCAATAAACCGATCGTATCTTCGGGGCGTTTCTCCGAAACATATTCCTAAGCGTTCCACGAATAGAGACCGGTGATCGCTTGGAGGTAACCAGAGAAGCCGTCAGGAGGCTCATGATCGAGAAACAGGGGGTGGGCAGGCACCCTGACGAGGCCGGTAAACAGGACGTATATGAAACCGTGGACCGCCTCGGCTGCCTCCAGATCGACACCATAAACGTCGTCGAGAGGGCCCACTACCTCACACTGTGGACGAGGCTCGGCCAGTACGACAGGGAACACCTAGACACGTTGGCTTACAGGGACAGGCTGCTCTTCGAGCACTGGGCCCACTCCGCCTGCTATATCCCGTTCAAGGACTACAGGTACTACATCGAGTCGATGAACGTGAGAAATGAGGAGATGAGGACCAGGTTCAGTAAGAGGAGCAAGGCCGACCCCGAGCTGCTTGACAGGGTCCTCGACAGGGTCCGGGACGAGGGCCCCCTCTCGTCCAAAGACTTCGAGGGGCCGAAGAGGAAGGGCGGCTGGTGGAACTGGAAGCCCGCGAAGCTGGCGCTGGAGCTTCTGTTCGGCGCCGGGATACTCCTGATCGACCGCAGGGAGAACTTCCAGAGATACTATGATCTAGCCGAGAACGTGTTGCCCGCAGGCGTGGACACCTCGGAGCCAAGCGACGACGAGAGGGTTAGGTTCTTCGCGTTGAAGACCATGAGCTGCCTAGGGTTGGTGAAGCCCCAGGAGTTGAAGAAGTACTATCACCCATGGTCGATAAAACTGAGCCGTACATCCAAGCAGCTGCAGGAACTATTGGACCAGCTCGTATCCGAGGAAAAAGCCGTGAAGCACAGCGTCGACGGAGACAAGAACCCGCACTACTGTCTCCCCGGAGACACGGATAGACTTGAGGAGCTAGACTCTGGGTTCGGCTTCGACAACGTGCGGCTTTTCGTCTACTTCGACAACATGATGTGGAACAGGGAGAGGATCGTGGAGCTCTTCGGGTTCGAGGGCCGCCTCGAGACCTACGTCCCCAAGGATCAGCGGGTCTACGGGTACTATCATCTCCCGGTTCTCTACGGCGACCGCCTCGTCGCACGGGTCGGGCCCAAGATGGACCGGGAGAACAACGTGATGATCATACGAGGCTACTGGGTGGAGGACTGTTTCAACGCCACGGAAGACTACGAGGATAAACTGTCGAGAAACATAGAGGAGTTCGCCCGTTTCCACGGCGCGGAAGACATAGAGTGGAGAGCCTAGGCTCTACGCGTCCTTCGGCTTCTCCATGGTGCTGGTGCTGAGCTTGGGCTCACCCTTAATCTCGGAGAGCACCTCGAAGGCCAGCTCCACGTTTTCGGCGGGCCCTTCCAACAGGAATATCTTGCATCCCTCGGCCCCGTCGATCCCCCCGCCGGCCACCGGTATCGCGTCGACGCCGAAGAGCAGCTTCATGGCCTCCATCTCTGTGATGATCTGGCCCTGCACGACCATCATGCCGCACTTCCAGCCCATGGCCTTGTCGATGGCCTCGGTGCCCATCATGGGCGCCACGCCGTCCAGAGGACCCGGGACAAGCTTCTCAAGTCCCGCGGCTATGATGAGCTGGGCGCCGTTCCTTATCAGGTGGCCCCAAGCCGTGCCTATGGTGCCTCCCCCGGAGCCCGCGAGCAGTATGCCGGCGGCGCCGAAGGGATCGATGGCGTTGGCGCCCTTGATCATGACGTCGTCGGGGCCCATCCTCGCTAGGTATGGTACGAGCTCAGGCGTGGTGCACTCCTTCAGCGCTCCTTTCTCGAAGACGTGGTGTTTGTACCTGCCGTCAGCCTTGGTGATGCTGGCGCCCTCCTTCGTCACGACGCCCGCCGTGAACATCCCCTTGTCGATCTCCTTGCCCATGAGCTCCTCTGCGACGTAGGCCGTGGTGGTGCTCGTGGCGATGATCAGGGTGCCCTCCTGGTAGGCCTTCTGCACGGAATCCATGCAGGATATTGCCTTGGCTATGAGCCTCTTCCCCTCGGCCGGGGTCAAAGTGACCTGTGCCTTCATTTGTTACCCTCAGTTGTTTGTGCAAACTGCATGACTTCAATAAAAAGGTAGCTGAAGACAGGAGGGCCAAACTTAGCCTAATACCTCTAAGACTCACACAAGCCAGCGATATTACAGCGGTAGCTGCTGCGCGCCATAAGTTAAAGAGTTAAGAAAAGAACGATCGAACTTACGGCTCTCTTTTGTACTAAAAAATTAACTTGAGGGTTTTATTGGTCAGTTATTAATGCGCCCTCGGCGAGGGCCTCCGCGAATATGGCGCCGAACTCTGTGAGGCTTATGACCTTCATCTTGCTGCCCTTCTCGGCGTCCACGAGACCCTTCATCTCCAGCCGGGACACGATCCTGCTGAACCTGTTCCTGAGGGTGCTGTTGGCTGCCTTGTACCCGAACCACCTGATGATGTCGCTGATGCTGTCTGCCTCGCCCTCGTGTTCCCTCAACAGCACCAGGAGCTTCTTCTCTCGCTCCCACTCCTTCTCCTCGTGCTTGCTGCTGGGCTCCAGCCTGTAGCCTGGTAGCTGTATCTCCGTGGGGTCCCTGCTGGGCTGGTCCCGCGCGCGCTCGAACCACTTCTCGAAGGATGAGTTCCCGGGCTTCCCGTTGACGTACCAGCCTGGGTCGGCGCTCGGCACGCTGTAGACGCGGGCGTTCCGGAACATGAGGGCGATGGTGAGCGCGATACCCATAGCCGTGTTGGTGGTGCTGGTTATGTCTATGAGCGCCTCCTCGCCCTCGTCTCTCGCCTGGCTCATGATGCCCCAGATGGTGCGGAAGACGCTCCTCTGATCCATCGGGTCGAACCCCACCATTATGGGGTCCAGGATCTCCAGCCTCTCCCTGAGCTCCTCGGCGTTGGTCTCGCTCATATATGCGAAGGGGTTGTCCTCTGCCTCCGTGTCGCTGTGGAGCAGGTAGAGCTTGGTTATTCCGTGTACCTTGCTCCAGTACCTTATCCCGTCGAAGGCTCGACGGTAGTGTTGTCCCACGAGGCAGATTATTATCGTCATGTCGGCGCACCGAATGATTCTCTATCTAATCGATTAACCAATATGACGCAGAATATATAAAACATCGTGAATCGAGCATCGACTGCCCCTATGATTTACTTATCCTGAGACAATCTCATACAATACAAGGATATCGTGATTATTCTACCTGAAAAATCTTTGAGTATTATAGATTGAATGATTAAGATAATATAGAACGATTCGCGTATTAGTTGCGTCTACATGTAGTGGTCTCCATCGAGGAGATGCACTACGAGGATGTTGCAGGTAAAATGAAGGCGACTTTATACTCTCTACCTGATTGCCCGAAATGCGAGAAGCTCAAGGAATTCCTAAAGGATAATGACGTTGATTTCGAGGCCAGATGGTTTGACACAGAGGCCCAGACAGATTTCATAATGATGAACATGTTCGGTAACCCACCCATACTGACGGTAGGCGACAACACAAGGGTGGAGCCCTCCGAGAAATTGTTTGACGGAGAGGAGCTGAAACAGGATTTGGTTTTGGAGGTATTGAATGGCTAGGAATCGTGATCTGCCGCCTTACCAGCGGAGGATTGAGGAGTTCTTCACGGAGAACGTTTACATGGGCATGCCCATGGTTCGCACCACGGACGGCTACCTGATCCCTTGGGACAAGACCAGGATCATAGACACGCTCGACAAGGAGACCACGCTCGCCGAGAAGATGTTCGACATCCCAGCGATAAGC
>CAZQOX010000122.1:0-4592 GCA_964594895.1 uncultured Candidatus Bathyarchaeia archaeon | reverse complement strand
TCTGCGTCTTCATCGACGACAACTTCATGAGGCTGGGCGAGGCGGAGCAGGTGAAGTCGCTCCTTTCCTCCGAGCCTCTGAGCCTACCATTGAGGATCATCAACGAGAGGCAGAGGTTCATCGAGGCTCTCTCAGGGATCTCCGACGCCGAGGATAAGAGGAAGGCGTTTAGGCAGAACTTCTACGAGACGCTCAGCGAGATAGCCGTCGAGGAGCAGAGCAGGTACCTCGTGCAGGGAACCATCAAGGCCGACATCGACGAGACGTCCGCGGGCATAAAGACGCAGCACAACGTCCTTGAGCAGATAGGCATCGACACTGTGGAGAGGTACGGGTTCACCGTCGTCGAGCCGCTGAAGAACCTGTACAAGCACCATGTGAGGGAGGTCGCCCGAGCCCTAGGCACTCCACCCGAGTTGGCTACGCGTCAGCCCTTCCCGGGGCCGGGTCTCAGCATAAGGGTTGTGGGCGAGATCACGCCGGAGAAGCTGGAGGAGATAAAGAAGGCGACGTTCATCGTGGAGCAGTCATTCGAGCCGCATAACCCCTCCCAGTTCTTCGCGGCTATATTCAGCGGCCAGTCCCCCAAAGACCTCAAGGTGCTTAAACGGGACACGGCCGAGATAGTTGAACTCGACCCCACCATGATAAAGGCAGGGTTCCTAAACGAGAAGGCCACCGGCCTGATCAACGGTAAACGCGCGTACGGATCTGTCATCACGCTCGCCTTCAGGGACACCTCGGACCACCCCATGGAGCCGAAGTATGAGCAGATAGAGAAGACGCTTCACTATCTTCAGGACAACTACCCCGAGGCCACGCGTCTCCTGTACCTCGTGGACGAGAAGGACGGCGACGGCTACGCCGTGTCCATGCGGGCCGTGAAGACGAGGGACTATCTTACGGCCGAGGTGATGAGGCTCCCGTGGAACACCCTCAGGGAGGCGGCGGCCAAGATACTGGACTCCTGCGTCGACGTGACCCACGTCTACTACGATGTGACGCCTAAGCCGCCGGCGACGATAGAATACGAGTAAAAAAGGGTTATTTTTTGATGCCAAGTTCCTTGAACTGGTTCTGTACGCCCATCCGCATGTAGACGAGGTCGTTCCCCACGGTGACCAGGTTGTATCCCTTCTCCATACGCTTCTTGATGGTGCTGCCGGAACCCTGATGTATCCCCGCCGCGAGGCCGGCCGCCTTAGTGGCGTCGTACACCCTGTCGATGGCCTTCTGCACGTCGGGGTGGCTCATTTCACCGAGGTGCCCGTGGCTGGCAGAGAGGTCGGCTGGGCCTATGTAGGTCGCGTCCACGCCTTCCACGCTGCAGATGTCCTCTATGTTGGCGACGGCTTTTTTAGTCTCGATCTGGACGATGACGGCTATCTCCTCGTCCGCCGTCTTAAGGTAGTCGGGGTCGAACATGGCTGCCCGCCTCGGCCCGCAGCCCCGTAGGCCGTCTGGGGCGTACCTCGTTGCCTTGACCGCCAGCTCCGCCTCCTCCTTGCTGTTTACCCACGGAACCAGGACCCCGTAGGCTCCGACGTCCAGGGCCCTCTTGATGGCTACGATGTCGTTCCACCACACCCTGACTATGGGCGTAGTCTCGGAGGTTGAGTGCATGGCCTGCATGAGCGTCTGCGCCGTCCTTATGTCGAGGGGCGCGTGCTCGGTGTCTATGACGAAGTAGTCGAAACCTAGGGTGCTCATCATCTCGGAGACGATGGGCGCCTCGAGGGTGATCCATGTGCCGTAGAGCTGTTCATCGGCCTTGAGCCTCCTCTTTAACTCGTTCCTCAAACGATTCACCTGTGATGGTTGACTTAACTCGACGGCGCACGGTATAAAGAATTTCCCTGTGGGCTTCACTCTATCTTCGAGAGCATGTCCAGCATGCCCTGGACCCAGCGGAGATAGCTGTTGACGGCCGCCCTCATGGCCGTGGTGTCGCTTGCCTCAGTGGATATGACTATCCCGTTCACGCCCCTTCGGACACGGGTGCTGGACCTCTCAGAGGAAGGAGACTCGGCCTCCGGCCTCAACGCGTCCATCAACGCCTCAACCACCTCCTCGGGCACCTTGACACGTATCTCTGCAGAGGCTTTCTTGGTTAGGCCTTCGATGAACATTTTCGTTTAAAAAAGGTTTAAGAAATTAGGCTTGGGCGCGTATCCTGTGGGAGGCCTGGCCTAGCTTGGTCGATGGGGTATAGGCTCCTCCGGCGAACCTGTATCCGCACTTCCTGCAGCTCCAGACGCCCACGCTGACGCGTCTCACGGATGGGCTGGCGCAGCTGGGGCACTTGTGGTACGCCCTAACCGTCTCCATTATCCTGCCGTAGCGTTTACGGAGAGAGGCTCCGCCCCTCGTCCGCATCCCGATGTTCTTTCTCTTCTTCTTTGCCATTACTCGCCCGCCAATACCAATGCCCTTATCTCTGCCGCCTTCTCCAACGCGATATTTATGCATTTCTTTATCTCGTCCAAGGTGAAGCCGACTGGGCCGCGTTTCTGTATGGCGTTCAGGTTGCCGTTCTCGTCTACGGTGACGGTTATCCTGCCGTCCATGACCTCATCCTCGTCGAAGGTCGGGTCGACGAAGAGGGAGTCGCCTATCTTGCACACCGTGACGGCGAGGGGGTGAGCCCTCAGCTTCAGTCTCTCGGTCTTATCCGTCTTCTCGATCTCGCCCTTCTTCGATACATTGAACTCCGGGGCCTCCGTCGTGGTGAGGGCGGCCAGCGCCCCGGCGGAGCACGCGTCGATGAGGTTTCCGTCGTAGTTCAGCACGTACAGGTCTACGAAGATCAACTGGACCTTCTCGCCAGAGACGAGGCCGAGCTTATCCATGTTGATTATCTCGGCGGCCCTCAGGCCCCTGTCGACTACCCTGGCAAGCTCTATGGCGTCTTTCGGTGGTGGGCCCGGCTCCCACGTCGGGTGAGCCACGGGCGTGTACTCTGCGTTCACCATCATGACCCCCGCGTCGGGCGTGTCCTCGAAGGGGTGGCCTATGCCGATCTTAACCCCGACCACCACATGGGTCTTTCCCAGCTTCACTTCCGCCGATCCCGCGGACTTTGCGAGGAAGTTGGTCTTTATCTCCCAGTCCCTGTACTGCAGAAGCTCTCTGCCGTCCATCCTTTTCCCTGTGGCCACTACGTCCACGATCTTCTTGCGCTTAAGCCGGGATACTATGCTGTTGCTCATTCCTCTTCAGCCTCCTCGACTGGTTTCTCTTCCTCTGGAGCCTTTTCAGTTTCCTCCGCGCCCTCGACCATGCCGTACTTCTTCTTCAGGGCCTCCTTCTGGATCTCGTAGATCTGTTTGCATCCCTCGATGGCGAGCTCGATGCACTTCTCAGTCTCCTCTTGGGTCATGATGCCCTCCATCTGAAGCAGGGTCACCTGGTCATTCTTGGGCAGGTACGCCACGGGGACGTCTGACTCTCCCTTCTTGTCCTCGTAGTCGCCGAGGTCAAGGATCACGTTGCCCTCGTACTTGCCTGCGGCGCACGAAGACACCAGATCCTTCATGGGGATGCCCGCGTCGGCTATGGCCACCGCGGCCGCGTTTATGGACGCGCATCTTGTGCCCCCGTCCGCCTCTATTATCTCCACGAAGACGTCTATGACGCTCCGCGGGTACCGTTCGAGGAAGAGCGCCGGCTCGATGGCGTCCGTCATGACCATGCCGATCTCCTGGTCCCTCCTCGAGGGAGCCGGCGAACGCCTCGGGTCGACGCTGAAAGGCGCCATGTGGTACCTGCATCTCAGTATCCCCGTGTTGGGTTTGCTGAACCGTTTAGGGTGCATCTCCCTTGGACCGTAGACTCCCGCGACGATCTTGTTGCGGCCCATCTCGATGTAGGCGGAGCCGTCTGCGTTGGGGATCACTCCGCTCTCAATGTGTATGGGTCTGAGTTCGTCGGGTTTCCGCCCGTCCACTCTCACCCACTTCTTTTTAGAGGTTTTCCTCTTAGTGGTTTTCTTTTTTGTTTTTTTACTCAATTTCTATCCTCCTTAATCGTTCTAAGGTACTCCTGGACCCTGTTGGTGAGGCCCGACGTGTGGGCCTCTTTCTCGATCTTATGGATTACCTTTACAACTAGTTCCTCGTCCTCCCGGTTCCGGCCGTTGATCAGTATTCTTCCGTTCTGGCCTATGGTTATCTGGCACCGGGTCTGCCTGAGGATCATGTTGATCATGCTTCCCTTCTTCCCGATGAGTCGGGGTATCTTAGAGGGTGTTATCTTCATTATGAAGCCTTCGTAGACCTTTCCCAGGTCCCTGCCCACGATGGACAGGATGGGTGTCCTGCGTCTGTCGAAGTCAACGATCTTGGCCACAACGACGTCGCCCACGTCCAGCACCGTCGTCATGTCGAAGCTGGTCCTGTACGACTTGTTGACGGCGTCGTTTATCGTCAGTATGGCGTCGGTCGGGGTACTGATGTCGACGACCCACTGCCCCAGCTCTAGGTCGGTGACCATACCCACCACGAGGTCACCCACGAGCGGGCTGTAAGTGCCCTCAAGTGCGATCACTGAGACCCTGTCATTGCTGTAGTTGACTAGCCCCACCTTGTTGGAGT
>CAZQOX010000121.1:0-4618 GCA_964594895.1 uncultured Candidatus Bathyarchaeia archaeon | reverse complement strand
TAGCGTTCATATTCGCTGGGCTGCTGGCGGCCTGGGTGCCCAGGCTCACCCTGCCTGAGCTCTCGCCGGAGATCTTCCTCACCATCCTCCTGCCGCCCATACTCTTCAACGAGACCCTCACCCTCGACATAGAGGGCTTGATAGACGACAGCGACATCATACTGACCTACGCGGTGTTGGGCACCGCGCTGATGGTGGCCGCGGTGGGGCTGTACACCCACTACGTCTTGGGTCTGACGTGGATCGAGTCGTTCCTGCTGGGGATGATAGTGGCCCCCACAGACCCCGTATCGGTCATAACCACGTTCAAGCAATTCGGCGTGATAAGGCGTTTCCAGCTCATAGTGGCCGGTGAGAGCCTGTTCAACGACGGGGTCGCCATCGTGGTCTACAGCATACTCATCATAATCATCGAGGCGGGGGCCATAACCAGCTTCGAGGTCCTGCAGATAACGGCTGTCAAGGTGCTAGGCGGCGTCCTCCTGGGGTACGCGGCCGGGTACATTGTCCACCTCATCTTCTGCTGGACCGACGACCTCTTCGTGGAGATCCTGCTCACCTTCATGGTCGCCTTCGGCGTCTACAGGCTGGCCGAGCAGTTCCACTCGAGCGGCGTCATCGCGGTGGTAATCGCTGGGCTGCTCCTGAACTACCGCTGCAGGACCAGTGGAGGCATCTCGGAGCAAGGTCAGGAGAGCCTGGAGGTGATGTGGGAGTTCGTGGGCTTCATAGCCTCCAGCTTCGCCTTCATCTTCATAGGCGTCAGCCTGGAGCCCTCCATACTGATAGGCTTCGCGTTGCCGATACTCGGCCTGTCCCTCTTCAGCGTCATATTCAGGTACGTGATGGTGTCCCTTGTGGCGGAGTTCCTCGAGAGGCGTCGCAGCAAACGCATCCCCCAGAACTGGCGGGTAGGCATGACCTGGAGCGGGCTCAGGGGCGCCGTCTCCGTGGTACTCGTCCTGGGCATCATGAGCCTAGCCCTCCCCAACACGGAGAAGATGTTCGCGCTCACCTATGGGCTGGTCCTCGGGTCCAACGTCTTCCAGGGGCTCACCATGCCCACGCTGGTGAACCAGCTGAGGCTCTACAGCACAAGATCCAGGCCTGACCCTCAGCCACAGGAAGAGCAATCGCTGCCCGAGCTGTAAACGTTTATTATCCATGCTTCACTGGGCACCATGGTTGTCATGTCAGTCGCAGAGCGACTCAGGATGCTTTCAGATCTGGAGGAGAAGTACGCCGTGGAGCTCGACCGAGAGTACAGGGGCTACGGCAACGAGGTGGTTAGGGAGCTGATCCAGTCCGTGATGATAGACTCCAAGAAGCACGCCGGCCTCTATAAGGCTGCGGCGTACATCGTGGAGGGCAGAAGCCTGGCTATCACCGACGTGGAGTACGAGGAGCTTGAGAAGAAGCTCAGACTCCACATAGAGAAGGAGCAGGAGATGCTGGAGGCCGCCAAACAGCTAATCGAAGAAGTGAAAGACGAGCGGGTCCAGAAGCTGCTCATCATGATCTACGAGGACGAGCTCATGCACCACCCGTTCCTGGAGTCCTTCCTCGAGGCCATACTCAAACGGGAGACGATCACCGAGGAGGACATCTGGGACATGCTCTTCCGCGACCTACCAACTCACGGGCACGTCGCCGACCCCTACGCTGAGAGAGAATACGGCCCGTAACCGTCTTTTCATGAGCTTTCTTATTATCGAGAACCAATGTTAAAAACATTTCACGTTACTACACTCACCTAATAAAACAACATGTGACTGTTACGCGTCATAGCTTTCTTTTTATAATCATGTTCTTTACTCATTAGTATAACCCATGAGGGTGAGCTACGTGGGTGACCAGGTAAACATAATTGCTTTAATTGAAACAGATAACCCTCTGCCAGTGAAACAATGCCTTGAGAGATGTGACATAGGTTTCCGGGTGGAGCTGGCCTCGAACATGGGGGAAATCCGGCGGCTAGTCTCGTCGAAGCAGTACGACTGTATAGTGTCGACGACGGAGTCGTCGAGCGTTGGAGACCTCATGGTTTTGCAGCTGACACTCGATTCACCTATTCCTGTCGTTCTCTTCTCACAGAATGAACTCGAAACTCTCTACAACCTGGAGGGCTACGAGAAAATGGCGGGCAGGATCAGGCGGAAGGTTAACGGCAGGAGGGCGAGAGAATCCGGGCAGTCAAACGAACATGTGACGCCCACCGTGGTCGTAATAGATGACGAGATCTACGTGAAAGGTGAGGATGAAAAGAACATTCTATGGGGCCACGAAGGCCCAGACATCTACGACGTGGCGAAAACTATGGAGCTCGAGCTCAGGGCCATCGACTACGTGAGGGATAGGCTCGCCGAGGCCGTTGCTGACATAACCGAGGAGCTCTACCTTTCCGATCTTACCCCTGAGAACGTCAGCGACATCGTGTACGAGGGTTACAGGAAGTTGCTCCTCTGGTTCCGGGATCTTGACACGTCTCTCGGCCACCGCATGGGTAACTAAATATCAGGTGTTTTTTCTTAACCTCATGTACATGATGATGTTTCACACATATAATTGCTAGAGATTCATGAATCCAGAGATTTTTTAATATTGTTTCTTTGGATTTGCCTATAAAAATAAAGCTTTTTAAACTAAAAAACTGATAAAAGCTTAGGATGCCTGAAAGGAAGTATAAGTATCACACTGTGAACCTACCTGAGAGCCTTGCGAAGAAGATAGAGGAAGTCATCGAGAGCGGCAACCATGGATACACGAGCATCCCAGACTTCGTGAAGTCTGCAGTCCGCCGGTACCTGAGGGACCTCGGATATCTAGTGTGAGAGCGAATCCGTAATACTCCAAGGTGGACACGAAAGGAATTACCACCCGTGTGTTAACCAGATAGCCCCTTGTGATACGGCATATTCCGTCTCCCACTGTCGTAAGATTTATCGTTGCACATCGATAAACATTAATGTGTCCCATGTCCGATAAACCGTCTTTCGAGGAGGTCTGGGTGAGGATACGGAAGAGGGCGGGCGAGGCCTTCTTCACCAAGACAGGGATCAGGTTCACCTACGGTGTCGAGGGAGAGAGGGTGGTCCTCAACAGAATCAACTACAGCTTGTCGAAGGGTGACCTCATGAAGGCCTACCTTAGAGTGCCCCTGAAGGGTCCTAGCGAGATCGCCATGTTGGTGGGGGGGCCCTCATACGTCTGGGCGATCCTCCACGACGCGAGGATATCTCTGAAGGCGTGGTGATGGCTGACCACAACATTGTTATATCGCTAGCGTAAAAACGATCTCATGGTGAAATGTAGAGGCTGCGGAGACGAGATCTCCGAGAAAGCATACTTCTGCCCCAGGTGCGGGCTTAGAACCGAGGCAGGAGAAGAAGCCGGCGTCAAGACACCCATATCGACCCTACCCGGGTGGGAGAGAGACGTAGAGACGGCGCTGAGCAACGCCACCAAGCTCTTGGAGGACGCCTTCGAGGCGGCCAAGAAGGGCCTCCAGCGGGCGGCCGACGAGATAGAGGGGGAGGTAAAGAAGGCTAGGGATGTGGGCGTCAAGAAATCGGCTCCCGTCTTCTGCCCAAAATGCGGCAGCAAGAACCCAAGCGACTCCCAGTACTGCACGGCCTGCGGAAAGGAGATACCCAGGGACGTCTAGAGCTCGGTCACGGCCCCGTCCCTGAACACGGTCAGATTGCAGTTGGCCAGCCCTGGCATCCCTCATGGGTTACCCCAGGGGTGAAGAAGCCGACTCCTCGGAGACCCGACTTCTCGTTTTGAGCGTTGATCAGGGAAACCTCAAAAACCGAGGGGAACCCAGCATATACTAATGAGCGTCCTCTGCTCGGGCAGCTACCTGGCGGACTTCATCGTTCCCGACCTGCCGGAGATCGGGGCGCCGGGGAGCCTCGTGTACGCCCCGAAGGGGATCCACCTTTCCGCGGGGGGCCACTCCGCCAACGTTGCCCTGGACCTCGTGCAGCTCGGGCAGAGGGAGGTCCACTCGACGGGCTGCGTGGGGGACGACCTCGTCGGGGAGCTCATCGTCAGCTTCATCAGGAGTCATGGGGTGCAGGTACACCCTCAGGTGGCGGAGGGCGTCGCCACGGCCAAGAACATAGCTCTCATAGTGAGGGGCCAGGACAGAAGGTTCATCGCGGAGCTTGCGGCCAACACCCTGCTGGAGCCTGGGCGCGTGGAGACGCTCATCAGAGACCTAAGGCCCAGTGTGTTCTATCAGGGAACGGTTGGCGGGCTGAGGCTCATCGATCCGCGTCTCGACGAGGTTCTTGACGTGGCTAGGGGTGTAGGCTCGATGACCCTTGTGGACGCCATCCCGCCTATGGATGGCTGGGTGGGCCTGATGGACGCGCTGTGCGGGTTGGATGTCTTCCACTGCAACCTCCGGGAGGCCAGGGATATGCTGGGCGCCGACGAGCCCAAGTGTCTCCTCGGAGAACTCGTGGCGCGGGGCGTGCGGCTGGCGACGGTTTCTGACGGCGCCGCGGGGCTCTACGCCTCCACCGAGTCCCTGTTCGTGCATATGCCGGCGTTCACGGTGGAGGAGGTGGACCCGACGGGGGCTGGGGACGCCCTCTGCGCGGGGCTGATA
>CAZQOX010000120.1:0-4623 GCA_964594895.1 uncultured Candidatus Bathyarchaeia archaeon | reverse complement strand
TAACCTGTTACCCGACGTTCGGCGGGAGCGGAATCCTGGCCACCAGGCTGGGCGTAGAAATAGCTAGACGGGGACACGAGACCCACTTCATCACATACCAGAGGCCCGTCGCCATCCATGGAATAGACTACGACAACGTGTATATACACCACGTGAGCGTCGTCGAGTACCCCCTCTTCAAATACCCACCCTACACCATCGCGCTGGGCAGCGAGATGAGCCGAGTCACAGATAGACACGGCCTCGACCTGCTCCACGTCCACTACAGCATACCCCACGCCACCGCCGCCTACATGTCCAGGCAGATCACAGGCAAGCCCTACGTGGTCACCCTCCACGGCTCAGACGTCACCCTCCTGGGCAGCGACCCCGCCTACGAGCCCGTGAACACCTACTCCGTGGAGGCCGCCGACGCCGTGACCGCGGTGTCCCGGTTCATGGTCGAGGAGGCTAGAAACAGCCTGGGGATCGAACACGAGATCACGGTGATCCCTAACTTCGTGGACACGGAGCTGTACAAGCCCGACGCATGCATCGACCCGGAGAGGGCTGAGTCCAGGGACATCGTCGTGGGCCACGTCTCTAACTTCAGGCCCGTGAAGCGTATCGAGGATCTCATCTACGCCATGTGCATCGTCACCAAGAAGGCGCCGGACGCAAGGCTCATACTCGTGGGGGACGGCCCCGAGAGGCACGGGATAGAGAGGCTCATAGACAAGCTGGGCCTCCGCCACAGCGTGCTGCTCGACGGCTACAGGAGCGACGTACCGGAGAGGCTCAAGTGCTTGGACACGCTGGTGCTCTGCAGCGAGACCGAGAGCGCGCCCCTCACCGTCCTAGAGGCCATGAGCAGCGGCCTACCTGTCGTCGCCACCAACGTGGGAGGCATCCCAGAGATCGTTGAGCACGGCCACAACGGCTTTCTCGTGCCCCTGAAGCACCCAGAGGACATCGCGGAGAGGCTCCTGGAGCTCAACGCCGACAAGAGGAAGATGAGGCTCATGGGCGAGAGGGCCAGGGAGACGGTGCTGGAGAGGTTCTCCACCGACAAGGTCGTGGGCAGGTACCTGGAGGTCTACGAGAAGGTCGCCTCTGGCTAAACAATATATTCCGTCGTTACGTGGGGTCTGTAATGGCACAGAAACCAACATACTACGACAAGAGAAGCGATTTCTGGAGAAGACACTTCGAGCAGGCCTCAGAGTACGAGGAGTTCCTCGTAGAGGAGGACCAGTCCCACGCAGAGCGGTGGAGGGAGACCGAGAGACGGCTCCCAGACCTGACGCCAGAGCAGGTGGAACGCCTCAGGGGGTACGGCAGAGAATTGAACGTACTCGTCTACGGAGGCATCTGGTGCGGCGACTGTGCCAGGCAGGGACCCATGCTGAAGAAGATAGCGGACGCCATAGGCCCGCAGGTGCACCTCCAGATCGTCGACCGCGCCGCCTCGGAGGAGCTGCAGGACGAGCTCAGGATACTCGGGGCGCTCCGGGTGCCCGTCATCGTCTTCCTCTCCGAGGACTTCTGGGAGGTGGGGCGCTTCGGCGACAGGCTGCTGAACGTCTACAGGGCCAAGGAGGCCAGGGAGATCGGCAGAGGCCCAAACGCAGGGGTGCTCAGCCCTAACGCCCTGGCCGAGGAGATGTCCGAGTGGGTGAACGTGTTCGAGCGTATGCAGATAATGCTCAGGCTCTCGCCGCCCCTCAGGCGGCGCCACGGCGACTAGGTGTTCATGAAGTACATCGACGAGTTCGGTGTGTGCTCGTTGTACTGGCGGAGGTAGACCCCCACCACGTCGGTGACACCAGTCACGAGGGCCAGGTCTATCCAGGTCCAGCTCACCTCCTGGCCGCGGCGCTCTGGGCTGAACCGGCCGTACGCCCAGGAGAGGTAATGCTCGACCATGGACAGCGCGCTTTGCTTCATCCTCATCTCCTTGATGAGGGGTCCACGATCCTTGGTTTTACCCAGTCTGCCTTTGATGGAGTCCACGTCGCTCTGAAGCGCCTCGGCTTCCGCCAATAAAGCCGAGTACGTCTCCTCTATCGAGGCCTCTATCGAGTCGTGGCTTCTCTTGAGGGCCTCCCCGTCGCCTATGTTGCGGGCCTTCACCCACTCCCCCAAGGCGTCGAACAGGGTTTCACGGAGGATCGTCGGGTGCCCCGCCTCTTTCACCTCTTCTCCGTACGCCTCGTTCCACGGCGTGTTGTAGAAGGCTCTGGTGTATCGGAGGTAGACCGGGAACGGCAGGCCGAGCCTCTGGGCCGCGGGAATCACCTCGGCGTAGTAGCTGGTCTCACCCGGGCCTCCTATGTGGGCGAGCACGGGCACCGTGGAGTCCACGATCACCTGCCTGGAGTCGACCCTGGGGCTTATCCAGTCGATCACGTCGCTGAGGTCTGGGGCTGAGGCGCTGAACGAGTGCTCGTACATCGTCTCGCAGCGGGGGCACCTGCCCTTCACAGATGCGGTGGAGCCGCCGCCCATGTACCTGGGCTCGATCCTGACCCTGTTGCAGCCGGGGTTGGAGCACTCCAGGAAGAACGGGACGTAGTCCCTGCCCCTCCTCCCTATCTGGGGCCTGAAGCCGTAGGCCTCCACACGCTCGGCGGCCTCGTTGGAGGCCTCGATGAAGCCGCTCCTGTTAGGCTCGGCTAGAAGCGTCTCGTAGCCCCGCTGGAAGAACGGCCTTATCCCGGGCTTCGACGGCGACATCATGGGCACCCCGAGGCCGGCCTCGAGGTTGACGACGGTGCCGATGATCTTCGCCGCCCAGTCCGAGACGTTGTCGGTTGAGTAGTAGGCGCCCCGGACTATGGTGAGTATGTGGTCCAGGTTCCTCATGACGCGTTCCTGGGTCTCCGGCTTCACGCCCTTCATGATGCCCTTGTAGTTGCTCGTGATCTTCTCCACGGTCTTGACGAGCCACCCCTCCGGCGGGTTTGGGAGCACGTGGATGGGGCTGCCCTCGTACTCCGGGTCGGCCGGGTAGGTCACCAGCATGCCCTTCGCCGAGGGGCTCGGCAGCCTGATGTTCAGGAGTTCGGGCTGGACGCCGTCGTAGTCTGCGTTGTAGAACAAGGGCACGTAGTCGCCGCCGATGGCGCAGAGGGTGTGGGCGTAAGCGATCTTGTTCAGTATCAGGCTGGAGCCCGCGAGGCACATGGGCTGCTGCCCCGCCTCCGCGACGCCCATGTCCAGCGAGTCGATCCTCTCGCCGACCTTGCCCGTGAGCAGGCCCAGCTCCCGCTGATAGCCCTTGAGAGCCTTCTTGAAGCCCTCACAGTCCTCAGGCGGCGAGCCGTACTTCTCTCTTATCCCTTTTAGAAGCGACGCCGCCTCACCCATGTTAGCCGGGATGACGCCCCAGAGAGTCTCCGCCAACTCGGCGCTGGAGCCGTCCTTGACGTAGCCGCTGTAAATCATATGGGCCTGAGGAATTGTGTCGCCAGACAACGGGTTCACCTGAGTCGTATCGAAAGTCAAAGGAGGTTATAAAAACCCTTTCAGGCTAGCCCCAGGAGCCTCTCCGCGTTGCCGTGGAATATCTTCTCTATGCTGCCCCGCTCCAGGCCTATGGAGTAGCAGGCCATGAGCTGCTGCCGGAGGTACTCTATGCTGAAGCCCCTGGGGAAGTAGCTTGAATCGGTGCCGAACACCAGCCTCTCCGCCCCCACCGTCTCAATGACCTTCCTGATGAGGTCCTCCATGGTAAGCTGGTAGGGCATCCACCTCATCCACTGGTTGCTGCCGGAGGAGTCGATCAACACGTTAGGGCACGCCCAGCATAGCTGGAGAAGCTCCCTCCAGAAGCAGGCCCCGAAGTGGGGGATCACGAAGCTCAGCGACGGGAAGCTGGAAGCCACCTCCCAGAGCGTGAGGGGGTTCATGTTCCTCAGGTCTCTGGGTGGGCCTCCGCCGCCGCCGAGGACGCCGAAATGCATTAACACCGGCACCTTCAGCCTCTCCGCCGCCTCCCAGAGGGGGTAAAGCACCCTGTCATCCACGGGCCTGGTCTGGCTCGAGGCTATCATCTTGTAGCCCTTGAGCCCAAGCTCCTCGACGCCGCGCTCAAGCTCCCTGTCCGCGTCTTCGCTGAAGGGGTCGTGGTGCGCGAACCCGGTGAACCTGTCGGGGTGCATGGCGACCAACTCGGCGAGTCTGTCGTTTCCTCCACCTGTCACGAAGTTCACCCGCTCCACGCCCTTCGCCTCTATGTCCGCAGCCCACCTTTCGGCCTGTTCCTCGTCGCTGTGAGCCTCGGTCTCCGGGGGCTCGAATGCCCACATCCTCCGCCACTCGCCCCTGTACCGCTGGCTGTTCTCCATGATCACGTTGGCCTTCTCCTCGCCGTACTGTTCTACGAGCCTCTGCCTCCACCCACCGGAGCCTGTGCGCTGCACCGGGAAGTGGCTGTGGAAGTCTATAACCTTCAAGTCGTAGAGATTCAATTCTGTCGCCTTAAGCATATCGAGGTGGAAGGGTAAAAGATTTGAGTCGCTAGAGGAGGCTGCGCGTCGCTTTGGCCTCGTAGAAGGGGCTGTTCGACGGCACCGGCTCCTCCAGATACGCCTCGGCGTACACGCAGCCTGCTTGGACGCCCCTGAGCTCGGCCTTCTTCAG
>CAZQOX010000119.1:0-4628 GCA_964594895.1 uncultured Candidatus Bathyarchaeia archaeon | reverse complement strand
TCTATCAGGGGCTCGTCCCTTATCCACTCGTCGAGGAGCCTGTGGTTCGCCTTGATGATAGCGTTGTTGCGCTCCAGTATGCTGTCGATGTGCTGCATGGCGAGGGCTCCGAGGGCGTCGTCTATCATGCCCTTGCTTATGGTGGTGTAGTCCCTGCGTAGCTTGAACTCATGGACTGCCTCATGGTTCGCGGTGATCCAGCCGAGCCTGAGCCCGGTTAGGCTGATGGGTTTGCTAAAGCTCCCTGTAGCTATTCCTTTCTCGTATATGTCCACGACGCTGGGTACCTTGTCGGCTGGGTCGAGGTAGAGTCCCCGGTACGCCTCGTCGCTGTGGACGTAGGCGCCGACGCCCTCCGCGACCTCGCAGATGGCTCTGAGCGTCGGGGCGTCGATGAGGCTGCCGCAGGGGTTATTGGGGTTGTTGACTACGACCATCTTCGTCTTCCTGTCCACCAGCCCCTTGAGCTCCTCCATGTCCAGGAGCCAACAGTTCTCGGGATGCAGGTGAAGCGGCTTTACTTTGGCTCCGAAGCCTTTGGGGACGCTGTAGAGCTGCTGGTAGGCGGGGTAGACGGAGACCACGGTGTCCCCGTGCTCCACGAGGCTGTAGAAGCTGTTGAAGTTGGCCTCGATGGCTCCGCCGGTCACCAGCACGTCCTCTGGATCCACTTCTTTGTAGAGCCCTGCTATTCCTTCCCTGAGCTCGGGGCTTCCCTCTATCCAGCCGTATGTGAGCTGCCTGTCCATGATCTCGTCCATATAGCCGGGGCGACCCGTGAACTCCAGGAACTCGCGGAGGGTGAAGGGTTGGACGCATGTCTCCGCCATGTTGACCTCTACGTCGTGCTCGTACTCGTTCATCCAGCGCTCCACGAGGAACTCGTCTACCTTAACCATGGGTATATGCTGGGGTTCGGACTTGAAAAGTTGGTGCTTCGAGACAAAATAATGTAGTCACGTCTTGTGAGTACTTTTTGCGATTGTTTCACGTCATCATGACACCTGAGTCGCCCTTATAAGCCGAGAACCGGAGCTGACCTCGATGATGGTTAACGAGATGAGCCACGAGGTGGGGAACGTTTCAGGTCCTCTGGTTGATTCAAAACCGGGTCTGAAGGGAAAGATAGAGGAGCTGTCTCGGAGCGTCTCCGAGGTTTACAAGTATGAGCTGCTCACCACGAACCAGTACCTGAAGCAGATGGAGCTCGTGCTGGATATATTCAACGAACTGTCGGTAGCCTTAGACTAGCTTCGATCCGTGAAGATGTGGCGGCTACATGCTGCCGAGTATCGTCTGGACTATCCTTTTGATCTCCTGGATGTCTCTCGCCATCGCCTTGATTTCTCTGTCCATCTCGTTTACCTTGCTCTGGATATCCATGAGGAACGCTTTCTCCGCGGACAAACAATCACCTTACCTCAGATCAGTGGACTCATATTTATAGTTTAAAACGAGGGTCACGGCGGAACACCGTTATTCAGCATGATATTCATCGTCGCATATGCCTTACCACGGAAAGAACGGGACGTTGTAGAAAAGAAATAATGATCCCCTCGATGAACGCCACTTATAATCTTGCATGAATGGGTCAAATTAATATAGATGAAGAAATATTCAATGTACTAGGTTCTGTTAACAGCATTTCGCTATTGGCAGAACGTCTTGGCTGGGAATGTTATGAAGTTTAGGTATTATGCAGTCTACGGCATCCCAAAGGACTTCAGCGACACGACGCCGCAGGAAGCGATGGACAAGTTCGAGAAGGTCCTGAAGAAATACAACATGAAGCTTGTGTGCTGGGGCTGGTCTTTCGGCACCAGCGAGCACTTCATGTACGTCATGGAGGGCACCATGGACGACTATCAGAGCTGTTTCGGTAACCAGGACTACGCAGACGCGAACCCGATCGGGGAAGGTCAACGCACCAACATGATACTGGCGCCATAGCTAGAAATCTCCCTCTTTTTATTTCAACAGCAATCAACGATCGACCCCGCAATAGCTCTTGGTCACAGACTCGTACACCCTAGAGGCTTTAAACACGGAGTCGAGGTCAACCCACTCCTCTTCGCTGTGGGCTCCTCCACCGCTTGGGCCGAAACACAACGCTGGAACCCCGTACGCCGAGATGATCCCCTGCTCATAATAGGCTGACGCCCCGAAGTACTTGGGCTCGACGCCTGACTCTTTCATCGAGTCTCCGAGGAGTCGACAGATCAACTCGTCCCGTGAGACCTCAGCGGGGGGACCATAGTAGATGACGTTGTACGAGGCCTTGAACTGGTCATCATCCGAGAAGAGCCCCTTAAAAATCGAGGAGATCTCGTCTTCGACGTCCTTCAACTTCTCAGGGGGCACGATCCAGCGCAGGACTGTTGTCTTGCAGTGGCTGGGGTAGCTTGTTATGGCGTTTCCGCCCTCTATCAGCGAGGCGTGTACGCTGGCGCACCCGACGAGGGGGTGCTTCTTCTCCAGGAGCACCTTGTTTATGTTCTCGTAGGCCGCCAGGAACTTGCCCATCTTCGTGATGGCGTCGACGCCGATGTTCCATCTGGCGCTGTGCGCCGTCACTCCCTCCGTCTCGACCTCGACGCCCACGACTCCTCGGTGGGCGACCTGTATCCGGAGATCGGTTGGTTCCCCTATGACAGCGGAATCCGCCCGGATCGTCTCCATTGCCTTCCTGCAGCCCATCTGCGTATACTCCTCGTCGCACACCCCCGCGAACACCAGGTCACCCTCAAGTACGGTGCCGGAGTCCACTATTCTCCTGATGGCCGACATCATGGCAGCCAGGCCGCCCTTCATGTCGGCGGTTCCCCGCCCATACATCCTTCCCTCCTTCACCATCGGGGTCAGCGGGTCCATCGTCATGTAGTCTATCCCCACGGTGTCCATGTGCCCCTCCAGCAGGAGGGCTCTGCCCTCTCCTCCTCCCTTCAGGGTGCCCAATGCGTTGAATCGCCCAGGCTCCACCTCCTGGAGGGTCGTTTCGAGGCCTAAACCGTCAAGGTAGTTCGTCACGTATTCCGCTATCTCTTTCTCGCCGGCGCCGCCTTTCTCTATCGTGGGGTTGACGGAGTTGATCTTCACGAGTTCACCCAGTAGATCGCGTGTGTGAGAGGTGTCAGAACTCATGACATTGTTTAGGGTATCAGCGATTTAACGGTTTACTGTGAACGAAACGCGCATAATATTTGGTTTAACCCAACTCTGTAACCGGATGATTAATGGTTCACTGCAACTAACAGGGACCCATATTTAACACGGACACAACGAGTGACACCTAAAAAATACATGAGCATGAAACGATACCCGGTGAAAACTACCCAGAAAAACGCTTATTCCAAGTCGGCGGATAAAACCGGCTCCAATAAACCAGGTGGCGCCGGGTGAGGGATTTGAACCCTCGTGCGCTTAACGCGCACTGACTTAGCAGGCCAGCTCCCTACCAGGCTAGGAGAACCCGGCAACCAAACACATAGCACCCCGAGACCGTTTTAAACATTATTCTCTGGAGAACACCCGCCTGCCGCCGACGAAAGTCATCTGGCACTCCCAGTCCAGCAGCCGATCAGGCTCCACGTCCAGCGGGTTGAAGTTCCACACCGCCAGGTCCGCGTACTTCCCCACCTCGATGCTCCCCACCCTGTCCTCCATGAAGCAGTGCAGCGCAGCCGGCATCGTGTAGAAGCCCAGCGCCTCCTCCGCCGTCACCGCCTCCCCGGTGCCCAGGGTCACGCCTCTTATCGTCTTCCGGGTGACACTCGCGTAGAGCCCAACGTTGGGCAACGGCTGAGTCACCGTGGCGTCGTGGCTGATCCCCACCGGTATCCCACGCCCCGCCAACGTCTTCACCGGCATACATTCCTCGCAGCGCTCAGCCCCCAGAGCCTCGAGGAAGCTGTCACCCAGGAAGTAGAGGAAAGCGGTTTGGGTGTTCACCATGACGCCAAGCTCCACCATCTTCCGGAGCGCATCCTCCGACGGGAAGTAGCAGTGAACTATCTGGTGCCGCGGGTCCGGCCTCGACGCCTTCCTCTGAGCGTACTCGTACGCGTTCATAGTAATGTCGATGGCCTTGTCCCCTATGGCGTGGATGGCCACCTGGAACCCGTTGACGTGGCCCAGGTGCACCATCTCGTTGAGCTCCTCCTGCTCAATCATCTGGACGCCGTGCTCGTCCGGCCGGTCCCTGTACCCCCCGTAGAAGAGTGCTGTCCTGGGGCCGACGCCGCCGTCCACCGCCATCTTGAGGCCGACGATCCTGAGCACATCGTCGCCGCCTACCGAGTAGTTCTCCACCGCAACCCTAGCCTCGTCGAGGCTCCTGAGGAACCCTACCTGGATCAGCGTCCGGATGGTGAGCTCCCCCTTAGCGTGGCTGCTCCTGTAGGCCTCGATGTTGTCCGACATGAGCCCAGGCTCGATGAGAGTGGTGAACCCAGCCGAGTGGTAGTCGCTGCACGCCTGCCTGATGGCCTTCTCCTTGTCTTCCAGCGTCCACATTATGGCGTCGGTGACGAGTGTCGTGGCCCTGCCCCTGAGTAGGCCGGTGGGCTCTCCCCCTTCGTCCCTCTCGATGACGCCGAACTCGGGGTCAGGCGTGTCCTTCGTTATCCCCG
>CAZQOX010000118.1:0-4637 GCA_964594895.1 uncultured Candidatus Bathyarchaeia archaeon | reverse complement strand
GGTATGAAGTTCAGCGTCTTCTTCTCGCCGACTATGCTCGGGTAGGCGCCGATGAGGGCGCTGGTGTACGGGTGGAGGGGCGTCTTGAACACCGGGCCGGCCTCCGCGTACTCCACGAGCTTCCCGGCGTACATGATGCCCACCTTGTCGCAGGTCTCCGCTATCACCGAGAGGTCGTGGGTGATGAGTATCTGGGAGAGGTTCAGCTTCCTCTGGAGATCCTTCATCAGGCCCAGGATCTGGTTCTGCACTATGACGTCGAGGGCCGTGATGGGCTCGTCGGCGATGACCAGCTTCGGGTAGCAGGCCAGGGCCATGGCTATCATCACCCGCTGCCTCATGCCTCCGCTGAACTCGTGGGGGTAGTCCATGATACGGGACGGCTCTATCTCCACGAGGTCGAAGAGTTCCCTTACCCTGTCCGTGGCGTCGTTCTTGGTGATCTCCTCCTTCTCAAGGATCACCTCGGATATCTGCTCCCCCACGTTGAGGACAGGGTTGAGGGCGTTCATGGCCCCCTGGAAGACGATGGATATCTTCTTCCACCTGATCTTCCTCAGCTCCTTCTCGTCCTTCTTGAGGAGGTCCTCGCCGTCGAGGATTATCTGGCCGCCCATGACCCGGCCGTTGGAAGGCAGCAGCCCCATGATGGACATGGCCGCCGTCGTCTTTCCGCACCCCGACTCACCCGCGAGACCGAAGGTCTGGCCCTCCTCCACGGTGAAGCTGATGTGGCTCACGGCGTCGACGTTACCCTGGTGTGTGATGTAGTTAGTCACCAGATCATGGACCTCAAGGACCGGCGTCGTCATCCCCTCCTCTCCCTGAGCCTGGGGTTCAGTATCTGGTCCAGGCTGTAGCTGGAGAACGCGAAGCCTATGGCGATGAGCATGATGCATATCCCGGGGGGGATGATGAACCACAGCCTCCCCGTGGCCATGGCCCCGACCTCGTTGGCGTGGCGAAGTATCAGGCCCCAGCTCGGCTTCGTGGGGTCGCCCAGCCCCAGGAAGCTCAGGCCAGACTCCGCCAAGATGGCGTTCACTATGCCGACGATGGCGTTGGCGAAGATGAGGGGGATGATGTTTGGCAGTATGTGGCGGAACATGATCTGGCTGTCCCTGGCGCCGACCGACCTCGCCGCCTCGACGTAGGGCCTCTCCTTTATGGACAGTGTCTGGGCCCTCACCATCCTCGCCGTACCAGTCCAGCCCGTGACGGCGATGACGAGGATGATGTTCCAGACGCTCCTGCCTATGATGGCGGCCAGGATCAGCATGAGGGGGATGTTCGGCAACGTGATGAAGAGATCCGTTATCCTCATCATGACGGCGTCTATGGGCCCCCGGAGGTAGCCTGAGACTAACCCGATGGCGGCGCCTATCGCCACAGAGAAGGCGCTTGCGAAGAGACCCACCATGAGGCTGATCCTGGTGCCCCAGATGAGCTGGCTGTAGATGTCTCTGCCGACCTGATCCGTGCCCAATATGTGGTCCTCCCCTGGGCGCTCGAAGGGCTCACCTACGAGTGCCCTGGGGTCGTAGGGTGCAACCCATGGCGCCGCGAGGGCCACCGCGATGAAGGCCAGGACCAGGAACAGGCCGAACATGCCGATGCGGCTCTGCTTGTAGAGGGCCCAGAACCCTCTGAACCTCCTGACGCTGATTGAGAATCTCTCCCTGCGTAGGCTCTCCTTTGTCAGTCTATCCTGGGCCATCTCAGTCCACCGCCTCCTTTATCCTCGGGTCCAGGAACGCGTTCACCACGTCGGCGAGGATGCTGGCCACCACCACTAGGACGGCCATGAAGAGGAAGATGCCCTGCAGCACGGGGTAGTCGTTGTTCCTGACCGAGTCGTAGATGAGCCTCCCCAGGCCGTCCCAGCTGAACACGGTCTCCGTCATGGTGGCCCCGCTTATGAGGAAGGTGACGTGCACCCCCATCAGGCTGACCATGGGCAGGAGGGCGTTCCTCATCGCGTGCTTGAAGAGTATCTTCCTGTTGGAGAGGCCCTTAGCCCTCGCCGTCAGCATGTAGTCCTCCGTGAAGACGTCTAGAATGGTGTCCCTCATGAAGAGGAAGTACCCTCCGAAGAACGAGACCCCCAGAGTTATCATCGGCGCCATGAGGTGGTGGAGGTAGTCCTTGGCGTACTCGAGGAAGTTGGCGTGGACCAAGCCGGGGGTGATGGTGCCCGCGATGGGGAAGATGTTGATGTAGTAGCTGAAGAAGAGCAGGAGGAGCATGCCGAACCAGAAGACGGGCATCGAGTACGTGGCGAGGGAGATGACGATGAAAGATATGTCGATCCTCGTGCCCCGCCTCCAGGCCGCGAAGACCCCGGCGACGATGCCGAGGATGAACGCGATGAACATGGACGAGCCCATGAGGATTATGGTGTTGACCATCTTCCTGCCCAGGATTATATCGATCACGGGCCGCCCGATCTGGACGAAGCTGATGCCGAGCTCCCCCTTGAGCAGGTTGTAGAGGTAGATGAAGTACTGCTCGAAGAGGGGGCGGTCCAACCCGAACTTGGCGATGAGGGCCAGCCTGGTCGCCGTGTCCACCCTGGGGTCCCCCGACACGGCTCGGGTCGGGTCGCCAGGCATTATCCTGAAGAGGATGAAGTTCAGCGTGACCGCCAGAAATATAGTGACGACTCCGTGGAGAGTCCTCTTGCCTACGTATTTCTTGAAGCCCATTTTAAAGCAACCCGAATATTCCTAGAGTAACCTTCATTGACTGTTAACAAAAGTTTTTTGGGAAAAAATGGGGGAAATGTTTTTTCTCTAGCGTTTCATCGCGTAGTACGCGGCGACGAGGGCGGCTATCAACGCCACTACGGCTATGCCGTATGCTATGTTGAGTGAGCTGTTGAGCCTACCGCTCAGGGCTTCTACTTCCGACGTCAGCGTGGTCATCTGGCCCCTTGTCTCGGAGAGCGTCGTGGAGAGGCCCTCGATCGTTGCCTGTAGCTCCTCGATGGTCTCAGGCGCGACTACTTCCTCTTCCTCTTCTTCCTCCGCTGGTGCGGGCATCTCCCTTATCCCGTCGGCGTCGATGTCCAGGTACCCGGCTGCGTCAAGCATCTGGTTGGCCAGGAACACGTTGTACTCGTAGGTTGTGGCGTCCGGGTTGTCGTAGGCGGGCCCGAAGAACTGCGTCGGGATGTATGTCTCAGTCACGGTGCCGTATCCCAGCCTGGCGATCTCTACCAGCCGATCCCTGTCGATGGCGTGTGCGATGGCTTTCTTCACCACCGGGTCTTGAAGCGCAGGATTGAACCTCTGGTTGAAGTTGATGTAGTAGTCCCACATCCCGACGCACCACGTGTCCTCGAGGGGCGCCAGGTTCGGGTCAGAGGCGGCGGTGTCGATGAAGCCCGTGTCCAGCTCGTAGCGATCTGAGTCGACCTCGCCAGTCGAGATGGCGAGGTACCGGGCAGAGGATTCGGATATGACCCTGACGGTGAAGGAGCCCAGGTGGGGATATCCCTCCATCCAGAAGTCATCGTTGGCCACGAGCTTGATCCACTCGCCGTCGAGGTAGGAATCCCACTTGAAAGGCCCGGAGCCGATGGGCATCGCGTCGGGGTGGACGGCCCAGTCCCAGTCCTTTCCCTCCCAGATGTGTTTCGGCATTATCGGGACGTCCTCGAAGTCGTTCACCGCCCAGGCGTAGGGCTCGGCCATATGGACGATAACTGTGTAGTCGCCGTCGGTCTCGACCGAGTCTATGCGGCTCATGAGGGGGGTGTCGTAGGGGACGTCCTGCCCCTTGTAGAAGTCGATGGTGAACTTCACGTCCTCCGCGGTCAGGTCAACGCCGTCGTGCCACTTCGCGTTTTCAACTAGTTCGAAGGTTATGGTGAGGCCGTCCGTCGAGACAGTCCAGTCTCGCGCCAGCCACGGCGTGAGGTTCATGTCCGCGTCGTAGGCGACGAGGTCGTCGTAGACCATCGAGACCACGAGGGCCGACCGTCCGTCGGTCCCCATGATGGGGTTGTAGTACCTGATGTATGACGGGTAGGCCATGGTGAAATCGGCGCCGTACTCCATATCCTCGCGTTGGAGGTTGATGGTGGTGAGCCGGTTGTACCAGTTGAAGATACCGCCCGGCATGCAGACGTAGCCCGTCCACTCCTTCCTGATGGCGTGAACGTCGTCGGAGGTGAACAGCGGGATGTAAGGGAGGTCCTCGGCGATGATGTCCTGGATCTCCCAGAAGATCTCCACCCTCTTCTCGAAGTCAAGCTCAGAGTTAGCCTGATCGAGCAGGGCGTCGATCTCGGGGTTGTCGTAGGCCATGTCGTTGGCCCCGTAGTCCATGATCTCGCTCGAGTGGAACCTCGCGGTCATGTGGCTCGGATACGGGTCGTACCCGCCGCTCATCTCGTAGATCTCGTAGTCGTGCTCTAGGTCCAGGTTGTCGTAGAGTACCTCGTCGCTGATGGGGATGGCTTTCATCCTTATTCCTATGTCTCTGAGCATCTGTTCTATCACGTCGCCGGCGTCGACGGAGATGGTGTCCCAGTCGAGGGTCCACATCTCGAAGGATAGCTCATCCCTGTCCTCCGCACACGCCAGCGGCACCATTGTCGCTAGGCTTATGAGCGTCACGATGAACGCTGTTTG
>CAZQOX010000117.1:0-4649 GCA_964594895.1 uncultured Candidatus Bathyarchaeia archaeon | reverse complement strand
GGCGCAGCTGTGGTCCATCCTCTCCTTGATGTTGGGGCTGTAAGCCGACTTCTTGAGGGCGATGCCCATCTCCTCGGCCGCGTAGATGAGGGCCCCCTTGATGACTTCGACGGTCGTGATGTCCACGGTCAACTCGTCAGCCTCCTCAGTATCAGGTTGCCGTAGTCGTCCGGCGTGTAGCTCCAACCCGGGTACACCACGGTGGTCGCGTCGTACTGCTCTATCACGGCGGGGCCCTCCCTGAGCCCGTTCAGGGCGGCGCGTCGATGCACCTCGGTCTCCACCCAGTCCTCGACGCTTTCGAAGTATACCCTCCTGTGATCCGGTGACGGGTCGGATCTGTTTCTTCGGCGGCGTCTCAGCTTCGGCTTCTCAAGGAGCCCTATGACCCTGAGCTTCGCGTTCACTATCTCGGTGGGCTCCTCCTCGGCGGAGTAGCCGTATACCTCCCTGTGCTTTGCGTGGAAGGCCTTGACGCTCTCAGCTATCGATGAACGGGTCACGGGGTTCCTGGTGTCCACGCTTAGCTCGAACCCCTGGCCCCTGTACCTTATGTCCAGCGTCCGCCTGTAGCTGCGGCGTCTCTCAGGGATGCCTTCCTGGCTCAGCGTCGCCGCCCCTTCGACCTCCATCTCACCGTAGAGCCTCTCCAGCTCAGCAGGGTCGGCCTCGTCGGCGTCTCTGATAATGGGTCTGCTGTGGTCGTGGAAAAGGTCCGCGGTGAGGAGCCCGAGGGCGCTGAACATCCCCGGGCTGGGCGGCACTATGACGTGCCCAATCTCCAGTTCCTCGGCGAGGGCGCAGACGTGCATGGGGCCGGCGCCGCCGAAGGCGACGAGGGTGAACACCCGCGGGTCGTATCCACGCTCTACGCTGACTATCCTGAGTATCTTAGACATCATGCTGTTGGCTATCCGCACGACGCTCATGGCGGCATCCTCCGGTGAGACCCCCAGCTCTGATGCGAGGCCGTGGAAGGCCTCCTCGGCTAGCCCTGAGTGGATCTTCATGTCGCCGCCCAGTAGGCTGCCCGGGTTCAGCCTGCCTAGGAGGAGGTTCGCGTCCGTGATGGTGGCGTCTCCTCCGCCTTTCCCGTAGCACGCGGGGCCGGGAATGGCGCCCGCGCTGACGGGCCCCACCTGCAGGCCGCCGTTGACGGCTCTGGCTATGGTGCCTCCGCCTGCGCTGCACTCCGCCAGGTCTATGAACGGGAACCTGACGGGGTATCCGCTGCCCTTCACGAGGCGGCCCATGTGTATCTTCCCGGCGACCTCGTACTCCGGGACCACCTCGGGCACCCGTCCGCGGATGGTTCCGACCTTGGCTGTGGTGCCTCCCATGTCGAAGCTTATTATGTCCCGGGTCCCGGTCTGCTCCCCGAGCCAGGCGGCCGCGATCACGCCGGCGGCTGGCCCCGATTCGACCACGGTGGCGGGTCTCCGGCTTATCACGTTGCTCTTGGCCATGCCTCCGTTGCTCTGCATCACGTAGAGCGGCACCTTCAGCCCCAGCCTCTTGATGTCCCCCTCCAGCCGGGTTATGTAGGTTTGCATCACGGGCATGAGGGCGGCGTTGACGACGGCGGTGCTGAACCTCTCGTACTCCCTGTACTCGTTGGAAACCATGTAGGACGCGGTGACGTAGACCTTGTTCAGCGACGCCTTCAGGGCCTGATAGACCTGCTCCTCGTGGGCCGAGTTGGCGTAGCTGTTCAGGAAGCCGACAGCGACGCTCTCGACAGCCTCCCTCCTCAGCTCACCGATGATATTGTTCAACCCCCCCTCGTCGATGGGTGTGATTATCTCGCCGTCGTGGCCCACTCTCTCCTCGAGCTCGTACCTGTGCCGTCGCTGGACCAGCGTCGGCGGCCGCTCGAAGAACAGGTTGTATACCTCGGCGCGGCGCTGCCTGCCTATCTCGATGACGTCCCTGAACCCCTTCGTCGTGACGAGGGCAGTCACAGGGAGCTTCAGGTTTATCTGACCCAGCAACGTGTTGGTGGCGATGGTGGTGGCGTGGCCCACCATCCTGACAGAGGAGGCTTCATGGTCCTTCAAGTATTCTCTGAAGGCTTTTACGACGCCCTTCTCCGGGTTCAACGGAGCCGAGGGCGTCTTTATGTTGAGCACGTCGCCTGTCTCCTCGTCGAACGCGACTAGGTCTGTGAACGTGCCTCCCACATCCACGCTTACACGGTGCAATCGGCTTCCTCCAATGTACAAGAAGGGTGGCCGTGAACGGATAAAATAAACGAATAACCGAAAAACTATGGCTTCAACTTTCTGCCGCTGAGCTTTATGGTCTCCAAGACGACGTGGCTCTCAGCCTTTTCGATGCCCGGTATGGCGCTTATCTCGTCGAGGAGTCGGATGGCGCTCTTCCTATCTTTGCACATGGCGAGTGCCAGCAGCTCCGGGAGGCTGGGGACGCCGACGCTCTTGATCTTTCCCTTCATCATCCCTGTACCCAGGCTCATGACGCCGGGGAGCTTCGACTCCAGCCCGCCTTTCTTTACCGCGTTTAGCCCCCAGAAGGTGAAGAAGAGGTGTACCTCCATGTCTATGCTTCCGCCTGTGCTGGCCAGAGTGAAGACGGGGTAAAGCTTGTCCAGTGTGCCGCTGTGAACGATTATCGCCGTCTTGGTTGGTTTCTCTGCCATGTTAATTCACCTTGATTATGAACGTGAACTCCTTGTCCTCCTTGCTGGAGTCCATGATTATGTTCCCGGTCTTCTCGGCCCACGCCGGGGCGTCTTTTTCGCTGCCCTGGTCCGTGGCTACGAGCCTTAGTACCTGTCCGGGCTGCATGTTCTTGGTCGCCTTATTGAGCTGGACGATTGGCGTTGGGCAGAGTATGCCCTTGCTGTTTAACCGTCTGGTAAATCATGTGGGGGTGTTCTCCTGTCTTAGCACCTTCAATAAGAACTTCTTCGTGATGGGCATGATGTCCACCGAGTCGAGTTCATTAAGCTTCACCCACCTCGCGTCAGGAGCGTCTGAGCCGGGAGACACCTCACCCGAGACGTACTCACATAGATACTCGAACAAAACGTAGTGGTACCTCACCCTACCGTCGTCGTCACGGTGGATGGAGTCGAGGATGGTGATCAGCCTGATAGGCCTAACCGTCACACATGTCTCCTCACGGATCTCCCGGATGAGGGCCTCCTCGACGGTCTCGCCGACCTCCACAGCGCCGCCGGGGAGCCCCCACTTTCCCTCGGACGGAGGCTTTCCTCTCTTGTTCAACAGTATGCGGTTGCCGTCAAGTATTACTCCGGCCACCCCCGGTATCGGGCGAATCGGGTACAACCTGCTCGTTTTGCACGTCTCCTATATCGAGCCATGACCTTCTTCGAGGGCGTGGAGGTTGATCTCCCTCATGCCGGGCCGCATGCTACGTTCCACAGCCTCCTTGAGCAGGTCGAGGCTCACCATTTCCGAGCGCTTCGAGAGGGCCCCGAGCATCACCATGTTGGCGACGATCTGGTTCCCCAACCGCACCGCGATGTCCCTAGCCGGAACCTGGATGAGCTCGACGTCGTCCCTGACGCCGCCTTCGACGCGCTCCATGACGCTGGAGTCAACGACAACCATGGAGCCCTTCTTGGCCTTGCCTATGTACTTCATGTACGCGGGGAGGCTCAGCAACAGCAGTATGTCGCTCATCTCGAACTGGAGGTCGTTGATCTCGTGGTCGCTGACCATTATCTCGCTGCGGCAGCTCCCACCCCTGGCCTCGGAGCCGTAGCTACGGCCGAAGACCACCTCGTAACCCTTAGCGAAGAGTGCAGCGCTCAGGAACTCGCCGCTGGCCACTATTCCCTGGCCTCCTGTCCCGCCGATGAGTATGTTCCGCTGCAACCTAGCCACCTCTCGCCTTCCTTATGATCTCTTGTAGCGCGTCTGTGAACTCGGGCCTCGTCTTCTTCTCGAAGACGCCGAGCGTTATCTTGCCCTCCAGGTGGTCCTTGACTTCGGACACCGTGTCCAGCTCAAGCAGCTTGCCGTAAACCGCGTCGGGGAACTTGGTGTCCACGCGGACCACTCTACCGTGCGCCATGTGGTCGACGATCTTTGCTTCGACGCCGTCAATGGTTTGTATCTGCTTCAGCGCCTCCTCTGGGGATGCCTTTGGCACTGCGTAGACGTAGCTGCCTCTGTCAGGTCTGCCCTTGATCACGGTGCTCTCGGCGAACATGTCGAGTATCCGGGAAGGCAGGCTGTCGACGGGGCCGCGGAGGTTGAAGATCCGGCGCTGCTGAGTCGGGCACTGGCTAAGAACCTCGATGAAGCTGAAGCCCTTGTGTGTTATGGCCTCCTTTATGCTTCTGGTGAGTTCTACCACGTGGTATGTACTCCACCTAGCTACGTAGCTGGCGCCGGCGGCGCAGACCAGCTGGGCGATGTCGAAAGGCGACTCGGGGTTGCCGTAGGGGCTGGTGACCGTTATCTCGCCGTGGGGGGTCGTGGGGGCTATCTGTCCACCCGTCATGGCGTAGCTCATGTTGTTCACCAGAATCACCGTGAGGTCTATGTTCCGCCTCGCCGCGTGGATGAGGTGGTTGCCTCCTATTCCGGCGCCGTCGCCGTCCCCCACGAAGACGACCGTCGTCAGCTCCGGGTTGAAGGTCTTGGCGCCCGTGGCGA
>CAZQOX010000116.1:0-4649 GCA_964594895.1 uncultured Candidatus Bathyarchaeia archaeon | reverse complement strand
TGCTTCTCCCGAAGCACCTGACTCGTTTTGCTACAGACCCAGTAAATTCGTTCATTATGCCCATATTAAGTTGAGAACGATAAAACGGTTTTCCAAGGGTGAACCACGACTATTCAACAGGGTATGCTTTGTCTTGAGTGCATGGAGGAGAGTGGTGAAGCCTAGAACAAAGAAAGAGAGAAACAATATAGCTAACCGTGTCCGATGCCGTGATACTTATCCATCTTCTAAAATGTGAGGTTCAGCAGTCCCAACAGTACCAGGGTCACCCCTATCAGGAGGTTCACCCACCTACGGTTCTCCATGGACCAGAGCTTGAGGTCCATCGTGGTTCGCATCAAGCCGTGAACCACAACCGTGGTTAATATGAACGGTGCGACGACGACCAAGTTGTACAGGGCTATCAACGCGAGGCCTGTGATCATGTGGACCCGTTCCGAGAGCAGGCTCAAGACGATGAAGTAGGGCGCAGAAGAGCATGGCAGCAACAGTATGCCCGTGGCCAGACCCGCCCAGTAGCCGTTCCTGGGTTTCGACACGCCCTCTATCTGAGCCGAGACCCTGCGGGCAAGGGCGTCCGGGAGATACTTCACGTCCATACCCAAGGCGTCGAGTATCCTGAGGCCCCCGAAGACGATGGCGACAGCCGAAACCAGGTACCTAATCCCAGATACCCTTGGGAGTACGCTGAACAGCCCTAGGCCTAGGAGGAAGTATGAGGTGAAGAGGCCTGAAGAGAAGGCCAGCCCCACCCTCAGGACAGCCTTTCTCCCAACGTCGTAGAACACGAGGGAGAGTAGGATCACGAAGACGTTGATGCAGCATGGGTTAATGGCGTCGACAGCCGCCGCCGCGGCGACCATTGGCAACAGCTTGAAGAAGCCAACCTCGTCTGCGACGGCGCTGACGTATGGTTCCGTGAAGAGCCGAGAAAGCGTCTTCTTCTTTTCGTCGTCATGGACGACTGTATCGACCTCCATCGTGCCCGACACAGCTATGTACACGGGGACTCCGTCCCACTTCTCCTCGTACACCCTACGCCAATCCTCGGCGGAGAGGTCGCCGCTGGCTATAGCCGTTAGGCTTCCATCCCTGAACACCGCCGCTAGAGGCATGTAGAGGGTTTCCCCCAGTGCTTCTGTGATCCTCTGGAAACGATTCGTGTTGACCTTCTCGGCGACATCGTAGAAGACAAGGTCCCCGGCGGGCATGCTGTCTTCGAGTGTCTTCGCTCTCTCGCCGACCCCGGAGCAGGTGGGACACGTCACCACGTACAGTACTAGGTCGTCCCGTTGAGCGTAGGCGTGTTGGGGGGTCAAGAGCACTAAGCATACGAGCAGGACCGCCGCCTTGCTCCGGCTCTTGATCCCAAAAATAGTATCGAAGCCCGACATCGGTTACTGTCACCTATAACGTTTAATGCCTCAATAAAACACGTGGGATGGGCTAGTCTGAGCCCTCTCTTCTGAGAAAATCTCCTAGATCAAACAGGTTTCGGATGACTCGGATGCCCGCCGAGGTCTCGTAGCGTCCATAGCCTATGCATCGCCCATCGAACATCACGAGGCAGTGTCTCCCCAGCTCTAACTCTCCCTCGACGCGTCTGATGTTTTCCTCGAAGACGTCCCTGCCGCATACGAAGAGCCACGCGACGTCTCGGTCAAGGTGAACCTTCCTCGTGTCCTCCTCAGTCGCCAGCATCTGCAGAAGCGGGCTGCCCGGCTCGAAGCGACGCCTGTTCCGGCCCAGATACGTCCCGGCGTACACCAGGCTCTTTCTGCTGAACTGCCGCCGCCCCAGCTCCTGGTTCAGGGTGAACCTCTTGCTGTCTATGCTGAGCACCTCGGGGTTCATCTTGGACCCAACCTGCTCCAGGAACCTCTTTAGAAGCCTCATCTCTTAACCACCTTCGCCAGGAAGAAGCCCTGCGTATGTGCCGTGTCCGGCCAGAACCTGCGGCACCTTGATATCTCTTCACATAGTTTCTGGCCGAAAACCTCTGTCAGCCCTCTCTCCCCCGGCCCGTCTATCTCTTCGAGGGCGACTTCGTGGTTGCGTAACAGCCACTGCATGTTGAGCTCGTCCTCCTCGGGTTCAAGCGAGCATGTGGCGTAGAGAAGGTTACCCTCCGACTCCAGGTGCCTCACGGCCGCTGACAGCAGCCTACGCTGGACCTCCGCGTTCCTGTGTACGTCCTCGATGCTTCTCTTCCTGAACCAGCTCGGGTCGGTGACGTAGTTGCCGGAGCACGGCGCGTCTAGGAGAACCTTGTTGAACCGGGTTCCCGGCTCCATGCTGGTGACGTCGCCGCGGTACACGAGGCTGTTCTCGACGCCGCAGCGCTCCAGGTTGTTCTCCAAGGCGTAGACGCGCCTCCTGTCGACGTCCACCGCGTACAGCTGCCCCCTGTTCCCCATGTAGGCGGCGATCTGAGTGGTCTTGCCGCCAGGCGCCGCGCACATGTCGAGAACCGTGTCACCGGCGTTCGGCGCCAGCGTCTGGGCCGCAGACTGGGAGGCTGACTCCTGGAGGCTGTAGAGTCCCAGCAGATACTCTATGGAGGCGCCCAGGCTAAACCCTGACTCCTCGACGACGTAGCCGTGGTCAAGGTACGGCACCCTAGCGAGTTTGACGCCGAGGCTCGTAAGCGTCTCCATCATCTCGGCGTCGCTGGTCTTGAGGGTGTTCACTCGGATGGCTTGGGGGGTCTTCTCGTCACCTGCGAGGCGGTGCCCGAGCGTACGGTAACGGTCCAAGAAGAACTGCTTGTTCGTTTCCTCCCTCGACACAACCAACGCTCTGCTCCACACCATATAAGGGCTCTCAGAAACCTTAAGGGCTGTAGCAGGCTAGATGGAACCATGTCGAGGATTAGGGCCAGAGAGTTAGGTGTAAAGCTGGGCACGCTCCCCGTAGGGAAATACAACGCCATCACCGACGTGGGGGGGGTCGGCGTAGGGCACTCCACGCTCATCGAGGGCGACTCGGTGAGGACGGGGGTGACGGCCATCGTGCCGCACCAGGGGAACCTGTACGAGGAGAAGGTGACGGCGGCGGCGGACGTGCTCAACGGCTACGGCAAGACCGTGGGGCTCACCCAGATAAGGTTCGAGGGCAACATAGAGACGCCTGTCCTGCTCACCGAGACGCTGAACACGTGGAAGGTGGCGGACGCGTCCGTGGACTACTGGATGCACGGCTACGGGTTCAAGCCCCTCAGCGTGAACACCGTGGTGGGGGAGACCAACGGCGGCTACCTCACAGACAACTACGGCAGACACGTGGGCAGGGAGATGGTCTTCGAGGCGATAGACAAGGCCCGAGGCAGCGCGGGCATGGGCGTCGTGGATGAGGGAAACGTCGGCGGAGGCACCCCCATGACCGGCTACGGCTTCAAGGGAGGCATAGGCACCTCGTCGAGGCTGGTGGGCGACGCGGAAGTCGGCGTACTGGTCCAGCTGAACTGCGGCCGCAAGGAGGACCTGATGATAGCGGGGGCGCCCGTGGGGAAGGAGGTCTCTATACCGGAGAAGCCTGAGAGGGGCCCCGGGAACAGCATCATGATGATAGTGGCCACCAACGTGGCTCTGGACTCGCGGCAGCTCTGGAAGGTGGCGAAGAGGACGGCCATGGGCCTCGCGAGGACCGGCTCCTTCAGCGGCAACAGCAGCGGCGACTTCACCATAGCCTTCACGACCGGGAGACTGGGGTTGGAGGAGTACGCCGATTCTTACCCGTCGCTGACGCGGCTGAGCCGGGAAGGCGTCCTGAGCTCCCTCTACCTCGCCACCGTCGAGGCGACGGAGGAGGCGATAGTGAACGCCCTATTCAAGGCCGAGACCATGACCGGGGTCAACGGCAACGTGAGGCACGCGCTGCCCCTGGACGAGACCCGCGAGATCCTGAAGAGGTACAACAGGATCTAGCCCGCCTCCCCTTCACGCGTTCACGTCTTACGGTTGATGCATGGAGGCTCTTAGAGATGGGTAGCCGTTCCAGCCGTACCCCTGCCGGCTGAAAAGGTTCTAATTGCATTTTTATCGGTGGAAGCCGAGTCTATAGTGTGACCTCAGATGGTTGATTTGAAGCCTGTAGAGATAATGGATCTGGCCAAGATCAGGGCGGTCTCGGCCCCCCAGATCTCCCCGGACGGGAGCAAGGCCGTGTTCGTCCACACGGTGATGGACTTCGAGAAGGACGAGTACATGGGCGACCTGTGGCTGGCCGACCTCGTCAAGGGCAAGGCGACGCAGTTCACGTCGGGGCGCCGCAAGGACGGGAACCCCCAGTGGAGCCCAGACGGAAAACGTATACTATTCACCTCGAAGCCACCCGCCAAGGAGGGTGAGGGGAAGAAGAAGGCCCAGCTCTACGTCATCGACGTGGACGGCGGCGAGGCGAGGCAGCTCACGGACCTGGAGAAGGGCGTGGAAGGCCCCAGGTGGAGCCCAGACGGTAAGCGCATCCTGTTCCTCAGCGACGTGGAGCGCGTGGACAGGGGTGAGAGCGACGTCAAGGTCATCGACCGCCTCGCCTACAAGTTCAACGGCAGGGGCTTCTTCGAGAACCATCGAAAACACCTCTTCACGATATCCGCGAAGGGAGGCAAACCCAGGCAGGTCACCGAGGGAGAGTACGACGTGGCGAAC
>CAZQOX010000115.1:0-4651 GCA_964594895.1 uncultured Candidatus Bathyarchaeia archaeon | reverse complement strand
ATGTGCGAGATGGTGTACGCCAAGAGCCTGGCGAAGCTGGTGTACGCCTACTACCCCTACGAGCCGAGCCCGTTCTTCGAGTGGTACGCCACACGCATCTTCACCGACCCAGACGAGATGAGGGACTTCCTCATCAAGGAGAGCAAGATGACGGGGCAGCGACCTCTAGACTTCTTCAGCCAGCCACCCGCGAAGGACTGAACCCCGTTACATGGCTTCCACACGCCCCTACGGTGTGCGTAGCCGCTATCGGCGTCAAGGCTTCACTCCCGCGCAGAGGATGTAGCCGATGTACCTGCTGGCGACCCTGTCCCTGAGCAGCACGCTCTTCCCTCTGCTGATCTTGCCGAAGCGTCTACGTATCTCGCCGCTCCTCACCGACAGGACCAGCATCTCCCAGAGGATGCCAAGGAGCCTGCCCCATCCGCCGACCTCCTCGATCATGCTCAGCGACTCGGCCTGCCCCACGTAGTTGGGGTGCTCCTCGACGACGGCGTCCGTGAACCCGGCGGCGGTGAACGCCTCCCTCCAGGCGGAGGGGCTCCTCAGCGTGAACGGTAGGTCCGTGAGCTCCCTGAAGACCCGTTCACCGTAGTCGACCCGCTCCACCGCCTCCGGTGGGACGTGGTCGGCCCTGTACATCTCGTTGACGCCGAGGCGTCCTCCCCGCCTGAGGACCCTGTGGAACTCGGGGAACGCCCTCGCGGGGTCGAGGAACTGAGAGACGAACACCGTGAGCACCGCGTCGAAGCTGCCGTCGGGGAACTCAAGACCGTATGCGTCCCCGACTTGGAAGGCGACGCGGTCGGTGAGCCGGAGACCCGCGGCACGTTTCCTGGCGTACATTATCATTTGCTCGGCTACGTCGACCCCGACTACCCTGCACCCGTACTTCTCGGCGAGGTAGCACGAGTTGCCTCCAGTTCCGCACCCCACGTCCAGCACAATGGTGTTCTCGTCGATGCGGCAGAGCTCAGCCAGCCTGTCCATGCTCGCCGCTCCGCCGATGTTGAAGAACGGGACGCCCATGTACCCCATGAAGTCGTAGTAACCCAGCTCCTCGATCTCCTTAATGGTGAGAGACTGCTCCATGGCTCGTCAAGAATAGTTCAGGCCAGTCGATTATAATATGTGTTAAGGACGGGACGTGGAGCCAGAAGACATGTGCTCATCCGCCATTATTTCCTCCAGACTCGTCCACGAGCACCATGGTCTTCCCTACGAGTACGCTTCTAACGGTGCCCCCCCCCAAGAAACTAAAAAACGGGGGAAGTGTGTCTGGAGCGTAGGTGGCTCAGGGCCACGGCCGCGACCAGGATGCCCACGAGCAGGAACGTCCCGGGTACGGGGATACCTCCTCCGCCGGTCTCCTCGGGCTCGCTCGGCTCCTCCTGGGCCTCAACCTTCTGGTATATCACCGAGAGCTCGGTGTCCGCCCCAAGCTCTAGGGTCCTCGACGGCTCCGTCTCGCCGTCGGCCCACCACGAGAAGCTGTACTCGACGCCGCCGACATTCACCGTCTCCGGCGCCGTCAACGTGTACTCTCCAGCCATCAGTGTCTTATAGTAGGGGGTCTCGGCGTCTTCGCCGTCTATCGTGAAGGAGATCTCTATGGGCGTCGACTCTACGCTCAGTGTGTATGACTGGGGCGAGAACTCGGGAGACATGTATGAGGCCGTGTTGCCCGCGTAGTCGGTGGCCTCCGCCTTGACGAGGACCGTCTCGCCTTGAGCCAGCGGCACCGTGAACGTGAAGGTCTTCTCGGGGAACGTGATGTCATATACATCGCCGCCGAGGACCGGTTCGATGCTCGTGTTGATGTTGGTCCAGGTCAGGCCGCCGTTGGTCGAGTAGGAGGCCTCGGCCTCCTTGAGTCCCCAGCCGCCGTCGCTCACGGTCAGGCTCACAGTGGGCTCGGCTTCATCACCTACTATGAACTCGGTGTCGACGATCGGCGCATCCGCGTCATCCTCTGCCTTGAGGGTGACCTCTAAGACGCTCTTGGGCTCGACGTCGAAGTACGCGTCGAAGACATAGCCCGCGGCGCTGGTGGTGGTTTCCACTCTCACCGGCTGGGCGCCCACGAACGTGTACTCGGTCGCCGGCTTGCTGTCCGAGACCTTGAAGATGAGCCTGCCCTCGTCTATCCTCGTGTCAAGCATGTTCTCGAGGGTCACGGACACTGCGGTCTCTGTGAAGTCGTTGGCCGAGCCGTACACGTACCTGAGGTATCCCGTGGGCAGGTTGTTCGGCGGGTCGTCGAGCCTCGCCTCGGCGTAAGGGTCCAGCTTGATCGTACCGTTGCTGTAGAGGGTGATGAGCCGGGACCCGTACCGTTCACCTGGGGGCAGCCCTCCCCCCGTCGTAGAGGTGGTGATGAAGTAGTGTCTGTCGTTCACGACATATATCACGTCGCGGTGGACGTGCCCATCCAGTATGACGCGGACGTCATACTCCTGAATCATGCTCATCATCCTCTGCGCCACTGGGAGGGGATGATCCTCGGCGTCCTTCCACGTGAAGTACATGGTGTCGCCGAGCTCGGTCACGTTCTCAAGGTCTGCGGTGATGTAGCCTCCGTTCAACGTGGTGTTCTCGTACTGGCCTATGCCGTACTCGCTGCTCAGTATGCCGTGGTGGAAGCAGACGATCTTCACCTTGTCTGGGTACTTCGCCAGCTGGTTCTCGGCCCAGGTTATCTGGTTACTCTTGACGTAGCCGTTCTCGGCGCTGTCAAGCGCCAGTATGACGAAGTCCCCGATGACTAGGGTGTAGTTTAGCTTCCCGCCGTACATGGCATACACGTCGCCGCCGTACCCTGAGTAGTCGTGGTTCCCGGGCAGCAGGTAGCTCGGGAACTCCATGTTTAGCATGGTGTACTGCAGGTAGGCCCACGCCCTTGCGTTGGACTCGGTCTGGACTATGTCGCCTGTGGCGACGCAGAGATCGGGGTCTATGAAGTTGGTCTGCATTATGTACTGGCTGAATATGAGCGGCGTTATGGGCTCATGTATGTCGGTTATATGGCTGATTGTGAGGCTCTCCGGCCACTCATCCAGCACCCAGACGCATCTGCTCTGGATAATCCCCTCGCTTGCCCCGCCGTCGCTCTGGGTGAGCGTCAGGTCGTATAGCCCGGGGTGCACGTCGCCCGGGACGCTGAAGTACAGAAGCCACTTCTCGCCGTCGAAGGTGCCGTTCACCAGCGACAGGGTGTAGCGTCCATACATGGAGCCTATCTCCCCTGACCACACCGAGGCGTCGCCTCCGGCGAGGGCGTCGGAGAGGTCCTTGACGTGCACCGGGAAGTAGCCGCCCTGAAGCACGGGCTCAGGGGCGGACGGCAACGGCGAGCTCATAGTCTCGGCGATCTTCTGCCCAGTATAGCACCTGGCTAAGGGGGTTACGGTAAACAGCCCAGTTAAAGTCAGGGCCAGGAGAATAGTTACAACTATCTTGTCTCTACTTCTCATCGATTACTCCTCCAATGGAAGCATTATCGTGTTCTTATACGGGATGTAGACCTTAAACCTTCCACCAACGGGGGCCTCAGCCCCCGCCGGGACATCCACCAGCACCTTGTTCCCGTCGACGTCCAGCCTGACCTCGGTGTAGGAGCCTATGAAGGACACCCACTCCACCATGCCCTCCAGTACGTTCGACGGCTCAGCCGGCTCCTCGACGCTGTAGTTCTCGGGCCTGATGACGCAGGCGGCCCTGTCTCCCTGCTTGATCCTGCCCGTCGAGTCGAGGCCCTGTAGGGCGATGCTCCCCACACTCATGTGAACCCCGCCCTCGGTGGAGGTCACCTCTCCCTCCAGCAGGGTGCCCCTCCCCATGAAGGTGGCTATGAAGACGTCCTGAGGCACGTTGTATATCTCCTCGGGGGAACCGATCTGCCTCACCCTGCCGTAGTTCTGTATCGCGATCCTGTCGGAGACGGACATGGCCTCCTCCTGGTCGTGGGTGACGTAGACCGTGGTTATCTTCAGCCGCCTCTGAAGCGCCTTGATCTCCTCCCGCATCTGGACCCTGAGCTTGGCGTCCAGGTTGCTCAGAGGCTCGTCCAGCAGCAGCACCGCGGGGTTGATCACAAGAACCCTGGCGAGGGCGACGCGCTGCTGCTGGCCCCCGCTGAGCTGCGTCGGGAATCTGTCCTCCAGGCCTTCAAGCTCGACCTGGTCGAGGGCGTCGAGCACACGCTCCCTCACCTCCTCCTTCGGTATCTTCCTCACGTTCAGCCCGTAGGCCACGTTCTCGAACACCTTGAGGTGGGGCCACAGGGCGTAGTTCTGGAACACCATGCCCGTGTTGCGCTCGAACGAGGGAAGACCCGTGACGTCCCTGCCGTCGAAGAACACCTGGCCCTCCGTCGGGAACTCCAGCCCCGCGATGAGGCGCATGGTGGTGGTCTTCCCGCAGCCGCTGGGGCCCAGCAGGGTGAAGAACTCGCCGTCCTCGATCGTGAGGTCGATGTGGTCCGCGGCCACGATGTCTCCGAAAAGCTTTGTCAGGTTTTTCAGCTCTATCTCTACCATCTATTAGACCCCCAGGAAAGATGCCTTCTGTTTCAGCACATAGTTGCTCACCGCCATCGCCGTGATCTGGACCGCCATGAGCAGTATGCAGAGGCTCGCGCCGATGCTCACCG
>CAZQOX010000114.1:0-4660 GCA_964594895.1 uncultured Candidatus Bathyarchaeia archaeon | reverse complement strand
CTCCGGAGTAGTTCATCTTTCTTGGCGAGCCAGCTAGCGATCTTTGGATAGTTGGTAGCCTCTTCCACTGCCGGTGTCTCCGTCGGCTCCTCATCTGGTGCGTTTGGCTCCTCGGGAGTCTCTTCGATAGCCGGCTCTTCCCCGTTATCTTGGATTGCGATGCCTGCGACTACAATGATGATTATGCCGACTAGGAGTAAGACGCGTTTATCCACGTAAACTGTTCTACACCTTGAATATTAATCGTTTATAGAACGTTTCTAGGGAAAAAGTGTCCCTGGGCTATCTCCCGGTGAGGTGCAGAATCCTGCCCTTTATCTCGATGACCCTTCGGTCGATGACCCGTTCGAACTCCTCCATCTCGTTGAGGCTGATGGGCTCCCTGCTGTGCATCTTGTAGTTGATGAAGTAGCTGAACGCCTCGGAGTATATCTTGCCGAACATGGCGCTCTCAGAGGACTCGATTATGCCCATCTCCTCGAACCGCCTGAACGTGTTGTGGCTGAGCTCGAGCCTCCTGTCAGAGAGCTCGTCGTCTATGGCCTGCTCGACCACTCCGCGTGCGACCGCCTCCATGGTGATCCCGCACAGACCCCGCTGTTTCCCTTAAAAACTATTGAGGAAACGTATACCCTACCGTTGAAACAGGGGACTCCTCGTTACCGCGGCTCGGTAGCAGAGATAAAGAGCCCTATACCTGAACCGATGATCGATATATTTTACTCAAAACCATCAAAAGTAGGTTGATAGACGCCCATACATGAGCCACATCCCTGAGGCCGTCGAGGCGTTGATCGAGCTCGAGAAGAGTCTCTGCAGCCACCCCGGCGTCACCGACATGGGTCAACACATCCTGGTCGTCGCGCGTACACCGGCTCAAATGTCTAAGGTGAAACCCTATTTAAGCTTGGGTACAGAACCCATAGGCGACGAGATGCACCCCATTTTCCCTTTAGACTACCATGTCCACGAGAGCCACAGCAGAGACGCTCCGGGCGCCACCCTCCCAGCCATCATCCATGTAGCTGAAGAACGGGGGATCAGGGAGATCGCCCTGACCACCCACCTCATCGTCTCCGGCCCAGACGTGTACCTCGGCGTCCAGATGGATGAGCTCGACGAGTACTTCCAAGACATAGAGAAGGCGCAGGACGACACCGACGTCGTTCTACGGGCCGGCCTTGAGGTCGACTACTTCCCCGGCGAGGAGAAGAGGCTTGAAAAGATCATAGAAGAGCACCCCCTCGACTTCAGCCTCGGGAGCACCCACTACATCAACGGCGTCGACATAGGGTCAAGCGTAGAGGCGGGGAGCTTCTTCATGGGCAGGCCGCTGCACGAGGCGGCTGACGAGTACTTCACGGTCTGGAGGATGGCGGCAGAGAGCGGGCTCTTCGACATCCTCGCGCACCCCGACTACTGGAGAAAGTTCCTGCACACGGCGCGGAGCGAGCCGGCCGCCTTCGAGGAGTACGGCTCGGTCTACCGGGAGGCCCTCCGGGTCCTCGCCGAGGAGGGTGTGGGCCTGGAGGTGAACACCTCGGCTGCCAGAGCTAGACTCACGGATTTCTACCCGGTGCAGGGCTTCCTACGGGCAGCATACGAATCGGGGGTGACGGCTGTCACGGTCGGGAGCGACGCCCACAGCCCTTCGACGCTCGGCTACCGTCTCGACGAAGCCGCGGCCAACCTGAGACGAGCAGGCTTCGAATCCATCTCGACGTTCAAGGGACGCAGAAACCAGGCGCATCAGATAGAAGGGCTCAATCCCAGAGTTCATTAGCCATGAACCCCAGTGTCCCTCGATCACTTTGCCACATAGATTAAGCGAGATGATCGAGGGCTTCGACCTCGTGTCCTACCACGCCGGGGTCAACATGGCGTTCGCCGAGGTGGTGGGCGCAGGCTGTAAACGGCTCGCGTTGAGCTCACCGTACGACCCGGAGCTGGCCGAGAAGATGATGGAGCCCACCAGGGTCGCGGCGGAGACCTACGGCGTGGAGCTCAAGGTGGAGACCGATCTGCTGAAGTCGAAGCTGTTCCCCGAGGACATCGCCGAGGGTAAGACCGTGATAATGATAGCCCAGAGCAGGGAGGTGCTGGACGAGTACATGAGGCTCAAGGACATGAAGAGGAAGAGCGCAGCGAAGGGGCACCCAGCGGAGACGGAGCTCGACATCGCCAGAGCTTTCGGGCGCCTCCTGAGCTACAGCGAGGAGAGGATAGAGGCGCTCATAGAGAGGAACGGCTAGGGGCTCGGCCTCACGCCTAGGGTGACGTCGATGTCGATGATGTCCCTGTCACGCATCACGGTCAGCGTGAGGACTTCCCCCGGCCTCTTGTATCTGGACACGTAGAACATGAGGTCGTAGAAGCTGTTCATAGTCTTGCCGTCGGCGCCTATGATGACGTCGCCGCCTATGTTCACCAGAGTTCCGTCGATGGTGGCTTGATCCTCCGATCCACGGAGCCCCGAGCCCTCTGCTGGACCCCCCTCCGTCAGCTCTATGACCAGCGTGCCCCGTGTGTCCCTGTCGAGGCCCATGGCCTCGGCTATGTCCGGGCTCATCTCCCGGCCCATTATGCCTATCCAGGGGTGCTGGTAGGTGCCGGTCTCGATGAGGCTTTCGATCTCGCGTTTAATTGTGTCGCTGGGGACTGCGAAACCGATGCCGCTGAACTGCCCCGTGTCGCTCAGTATCCACGTGTTTATACCGATCACCTCCCCTCGAAGGTTAAGAAGCGGGCCTCCGCTGTTACCCGGGTTTATCGCGGCGTCCGTCTGGATGACATCGACGATCACGTAGTCTCCCGGGGCGGAGGCCTGCCTCCCCACGGCGCTCACGATGCCCATGGTCATGGTGTTGGCGAGCCCGAACGGGTTACCTATAGCGACAACGGTCTCCCCGACGAGTTGATCCGACGAGTTGCCCAGCTTGACTGGTTCGAGCCGTTCAGTGGGCAGGTCGACCTGTATCACGGCCATTTCGCCGTAGGGGTCTCTCCCCACCAGCTCGGCCTCCGCGATTGATCCGTCGAGGAAGGTCACGTCGATGCTTGTGGCGTCCTCGACGACGTGGTTGTTCGTTATTATCCTGCCCATTTTATCGTAGACGAAGCCGCTGCCTGTGGCTGGCCCGGAGGGGGTCATGACGCTTATCAGGACCACGCTGTTCCTGGTGCGGTTGTAGAGCTGGGTCAGGATCATGTCGTCGGTGCCGGAGGGCAGCTCCCCTATCCTTATCTCCTCTTTGAGGCTGTCTATCTCGGCCTGCGCGCTGGAGAGCTGGAACCTGAGGCTGTCCAGCTCCGCGTTCAGTGCGTCGACGTCCGAGCCGCCGGGCGCCCTGAAGAACGTGAAGTAGCTCAGCACCCCCACGTTCATTATCATGAACACTACGACTATTACCCAGAGCCAGTTCTCCCTGCTCTGTGATCTGCCCTTGGACCCGTAGAACCACTCGTCGCTCATGCCTATCAATCCCCAAAGAGGAGGTGTAAGATAAAATCCTTTATGATAAAATTCATTTGTGATAAAAAAATGGCTGACAGAACTCACAATTTTATACCTAGTCGCCGATTAGACACCGTCCTTGACGAGTTCAATTAAATATTCACAACAATGTATTCAAAGACGTTTTAAGGCGTGTTCCCACAGGGTTCGCTAGGGATTTCATGGTCATGACCATGTTTTTATCCAAACAGTATGTCTAGGGTTAAGAAATGGTTAAAGCGTCTCGTGGATTCCAGGTTTTCGTTAAACCAATCGGCGCCCTATGTAACTTGGACTGCAGCTACTGCTACTACCTGAAGAAGGAGCACCTCTACCCAGAGGGCGAGACGTTTCAGATGACCGACGAGACCCTGGAGGACTACATCTCCCAGCACATCGAAGCCTCCCCCGAGAAAGTGATCAGGTTCTCCTGGCACGGCGGGGAGCCCACCGTCCTGGGGCTGAACTATTTCCGCAGGATCGTGGAGTTGCAGCGCAAGCATCAGCCACCGAACAGGAGCATCGCCAACGGCATCCAGACCAACGGGACTCTCCTAGACGAGGACTGGTGCCGCTTCTTCGCTAGAGAGGGTTTCTCCGTCGGGCTCAGCTTGGACGGCCCCTCGGAGATGCATGACCTGCACCGCGTCACCAAGGACCAGAAGCCCACACACGGGCAGACGATGCGGGGATACAAGCTCCTACGGAAGTATGGAGTCTATACGGACATCCTGTGTGTGGTGAACGCATGTAACGTACGGTCCCCCCTCAAGGTCTACCGGTTCTTCAAGCAGATAAACGCCCAGTACATAACCTTTCTTCCGTTAGTGGAGCCGGACAAAGGCGGGGTCAGCCACGACAGCGTGCCGGCTGAGGCGTGGGGGGAGTTCCTCTGCACCGTCTTCGACGAGTGGATAGAAAGTGACATTGGGCGGGTCAAGGTGCAGATATTCGAGGAGGCTGCCAGGACAGCCTTCAACCAGGAGCATTCGCTCTGTATCTTCCGCCCGACCTGCGGCGACATCCCTGTCGTCGAACACAACGGAGACTTCTATTCATGCGACCACTTCGTCGACGACGAACACCGTCTCGGGAACATCAGAGAGACGCCTCTAGTCGAGCTGCTCGAGAGCCCGGCGCAGAGAGCGTTCGGGCGAGCCAAACTGG
>CAZQOX010000113.1:0-4778 GCA_964594895.1 uncultured Candidatus Bathyarchaeia archaeon | reverse complement strand
AGCTTGCCGCCCGGCACCTTGTACTCCGCCCGCTTCATCTCTGGAACACCCACTCCCTGCTGCTGTACTTCTCGTGGAGCTGCTTCACCAGCAGCGTCTCCGCGCCGGTGAGCTCCCCCGGCTCAAGGACTATGTCGAAAGTATCCTCGAAGCCCTTGATGAGGGCTGCTCTCACCTCGTCGAAGCCTACTTGGCGGCCCAGGTAGCGTCTGAGGTTGGTGACCCGGTCCTCCACCGCCTCTATGAGCTTGTCGCTGATCTTGGCGTCGCTCACCCGCAGCACCTGGAACATGCGCCTGATGTCGCTGTCCACGAGGACGGTGCCGTGCTGCAGCACGACGCCGTGGCGCCGGGTCTGGGCGTTCCCCGAGATCTTCTTGCCTCCGGCGACGATGTCGTTGACCGGCTTGAACTCGGCGTCTACGCCGAGACCGGTGAGGCCGTTGACTATGGCGCCGCAGATCAGCTCGTAGGACTCCAGGATGTCGGCGGGCATCTTGGGGTCCGCCTCTGGCGCGACGACGCTGTAAGTTATCTCGCCGTTATAGTCGTGGTATACGGCTCCTCCGCCGGTTATGCGGCGTATCACGTCGACGCCGTATTTCTCGCAGGCCGGCAGGTTGACCTCCTTCTCTACGCCCTGGAAGTAGCCTATGCTGACGGCGGACGGGTTCCACCTGTAGAGCCTCACGGTGTTGGGGGTATTCTCTTTGAGCCGCGCCATGGCTATGGCCTCGTCGATGGCCATCTGGGTGGGCGCGTCCTCGATCCTCATGTCGATGAGACGCCAAGTCTCCTTCATCGCAGTGTACCTTGGTACAGTGGTGTGTGCATGGGTTATTTCATTTTCCACTGATGACGGCATGCGACGGATAGGAATTTTAGTTATGTGTGGAGAGGATGAGGTGACGGTGTCGCGAATCGACGACTCGGCGTTTCCCATATAGTTGGTTACTTACCATAAGCGTTTTTTCGGTAACCGATACATCGGTTAAACGTTTGAAACGGCTTTTCACCGACATGTGAGAGCGTTAGGTGGCGTCAGGGTCTGGCTCTTTTCACTGTGGCGGGTTACTGTAAGCGTTTCAAGAGGGGCTCGTTTAGTTATTTTTAGCTGTTATCTCCGGGTTGGCTTTGTATTTTTCGTGAGATGGATTACTTGTTACATGGAACAAGTCACTCAAACCCGAGTAACCTCTCCTTCTTGAAGCATCCTTAAACTACAAATAAAAAAAGGGGAACTAACGCTCCACCCCATCTGCGAACAGATCCGGGTCGTTACCAAGGTAGATAGGGGTCGCCCCACCACGCCTGCTGCACTCCACGTCCTCGTACCTCAGCTTGTTATCGCACTCACATACAGTCCACAGCTGAGCCCCGCGGTTAAGGCAGAACCTGGCCTTCGTCTTCGGGTGAGGCCCCTGGCTAAGAACCACCCTTATGGCCGTCTTACAGTACGCGCAGTGACCCCGCTTGATGACAGTCTCCACAACGCTTTATCGTCGGCTGATGTTAGAAACTCATTCCGTCCTACCGGAGAGCTCACAGGCCCTGCAAAGGTCGCCCCTCGCGGGGCTGCCGCAGACCCTGCACCGTCCCAAGACGCCGCCGTCTCCTCTCCCGCGGATCTTGAGCCCCGTCTGGTGGACTATGAACTTCGTCCCGGGGCGCTTGACCTCCATGCGGTTCAGGAACCTGCGCACATCAGACCTCATCGCCTCCTCGGCGTAGGGGCATGGGAGGCTCTGGAACTCCAAGCCGTTGACATAGGCGTAGAAGGTGGTCTCCCGCTCAGGCACCTCGCAGAGAGGCTTAACCCTCCTCACATAGCCCTCGAGGCTCTGGCCCCCCGGGTGGAACGCATCGATCCGCGTGACGTCGCCCCGGAGAACGTTCAGAAGCACACTCTGAGCCATGTCGTCCAGGTTGTGGCCGGTGGCGAGCCTATCCGCGTCCACCGCCTTCGCCGCCTCGTCGAGGGCCCTGCGCCGAAGCACGCCGCAGTAGCTACACGTCCCCAGCTCCCTGTCCCTCGCGGCGATCTCGTCCATGGTCTCGCCGAAGAGCTCCCTGAACCCGACCGTATGCATCTCTACGCCCAGCTCCCTGCAGTTCTTCTCCGCGAGGGAGAGAGCCTCGTCCCTGTACCCCTTGACGCCCTCGTCGACGCAGACCGCCACCAGCTCGGCGTAGGGCCTGTCCCTCTCCAGCTCGTGCAGAATCCTGAGCATGGTGAGGCTGTCCTTGCCCCCGCTGACGCCGACTGCGATCCTGCTGTCGTACTCGAACATGTCGTACTTGCTGACGGTCTTCTTTACCCTCTCGAAGAGTGAGTCGTTGAAGCAGGCGGCACACAGACGCTCCCCCGAGTAACGTCGATGGTAGACAGAGGGGGCTTTGCGGCACTTGGTGCAGCTATGGATCAACGTGTTCAACGTCATCTCAGCCCAGCGCAATAAAAACCATGCCTAGCCGCCGTGCGTGACCGGTAAAAATACAAGCATGGAGCCGTCTCTCAAGGATGTCGAGGACCCCTCGAGGTTAGACGCCTCGACGCCGTCCACGAGGACCAACGCGTTGGGCGCGTAGCTGCCCACGACCCTGTCTATGAGTACGTCTTCTAAACCCGGCAGCTCCTCAATCAGCCTACCAACCATGTCCCCCAGCGAGGAACCCTCCTCAACCTCGAGCCTGACCTCATGTGAACCGGCGGCGTCCCTGAGGACCCCCATCAACCTTACGTTTACACGCACAACAACAAACCCCGCGCCACAGCCTATAAACCTTCAAGCCCTGACCATCTTCGCGATGAAGAACCCGTTACAGCCATGCAGATGAGGATACAGCCTCTGAGCCTCACGTAAGCCACGTAGCCCCGGCTTACCGATCCTCGGCGCAGCCTCGACGGCGACGAAATCAGGGTTCTCGTCGAGGAAGGCCTTCACCACGCCCTCGTTCTCCTCAACCGTGACGCTGCATGTGCCATACACGAGCCTACCGCCTCTCGCGACCCTATGCGCAGCGCTGCACAGTATCCTGCACTGCAGGCCGGCCATCCTGCTTATGGATCTGCCGCTGAGCCTCCAACGAGAGCTGGGCTCGCTGAAGAAGTTGCCAGACCCGGTGCATGGAGGATCCACGAGAACAAGGTCGGCCTCGACGGAGGGTAGTCCTTCGACGGTTCTCGCGTCCCCTAGGAAAGGTTTAGCTATCTCTACGCCGAGCCTCTCCATGACGCGCTCGAAGGAACGGAGACGCCTCATGCTCGAGTCCACGGAGATTATCCTGCCACGGTTTCCCATCAACTGCGCCAGGTGGCTCGTCTTGATGCCGGGAGCCGCGCAGACGTCAAGCACCAGCTCACCGGGGGCCGGGGCGGCGACAACGCCAGCCAAGACGCTTGCCCTGTCCTGTATGACGAACTCGCCTCTCCGGTACCCGGGTATACTCGTTAAACCTGTGGGATCCTTCACCCTGTAGACATGGTCTATGCTCCGATCCTTCTCCAGACGGAAGCCCTTTCCTCGGATGCCTTCCAGCGTCTGACTGACATCCCGAAGAGTGTTCAGCCTTAAATAGACGGGAACCTCCACAGGCTCCAGCATCCGTTTCGTTTCCATCTCCCCGAACTCCCTCAGGAGATACCTGACGTACCACTCGGGGTGACTGTACGTGTAAGCCAGTCTCTTCTCCAGGGCAAGACCGGAGAAACACGGTTCTTGACGCGGGATCAGTTCAACGGCTTCATCCACGGCCGAGAAGGCTCTCTCCCCTAGAACCTCCTTGGCGTGATCATGTAACGCGTAAGCCTCAGCAAACCCGTTCCCGAAGTGGACGATGTATGCGTATAGTCTGAGGAAGCTGCGGACACCTAGGCTAAGGTTGCCGAGATAATTGGGTTTGAGCGAGTCTTCTATCACGTGGTCCAGGGTGTTCAGACGCGACATGACTCCGTAGACCAACGCCCCAGCCTCCCTTGAGGCGGCTTCGTCCTCTACACCGAGCTGTCGGGCGGCCCTTCTGAGGGCCGTGTCCTCGCTTACCCTTCTTAGCTCTATCCAGCTTAAGGCCTCTATGGTCACAGTCCAGGCGAGGGTCAAGACATCCACTGCTTAACCTGGAGAGTCAAGCGCTTTTATCTATCTCTACCTCTCCGGCTGCGCTTATCGTGGCCTTGGCGTGGCGGAGAGCCCAGCAGCTTATGACGACGCCGACGGGAAGCGACGCGGGGTGCCTCGCGGCCATCTCCACATGTACGTCGAGGACGCTCGGCCCCTCCCCGAGACCCATGACGCCTATCCCGAGCTCGTTCAGCTTCACCAGAAGCTCCTCCTCGATCTCAGCGACCCTAGGTTCGGGGCTTCTCACCTTGAAAGGCCTAAGCAACGCGTTCTTAGCCAGCTTCATGCACGCGTCCTCGCCTCCCCCGATCCCGACTCCAACGAAGTAGGGTGGACACCCGAGGCTGCCTGCCTGAGCCACCGCCTCCACCACGAACTGCTTGACGCCCTTGAGGCCGAGGCCGGGCTTCAGCATCCTGTGGGCCGCCACGTTGCTGCTCCCCCCGCCCTTAGGCATGGCAACGATCTCCAGGTCGTCTCCGGGGACAATGTCGACGTAGATTATCGGGACGTGGCCGTTGAGGCCGACGTTGTCCCCCGTGTTACCCTTGAACATGTCCACCGCGTTGGGTCGCAGAGGCACTTCCCTGGTTGCCCTCTTAGTGGCCTCCACGAGCACGTCCTTGAGCCGGGAGCGCAGAGGGAAGCCGTCGCCCA
>CAZQOX010000112.1:0-4841 GCA_964594895.1 uncultured Candidatus Bathyarchaeia archaeon | reverse complement strand
ATGAGCGAGGGAAAGGCCAACAGGCTGATCGCCGAGAAGAGCCCGTACCTTCTTCAGCACGCTCACAACCCGGTGGACTGGTACCCTTGGGGCGACGACGCGTTCAAGGCGGCCGAGGGGCTCGACAGGCCCATCTTCCTGAGCATAGGGTACAGCACCTGTCACTGGTGCCACGTGATGGAGCGTGAGAGCTTCACGGACGAGAAGGTTGCGAGGCTCATGAACGAGGCGTTCATCAACATAAAAGTCGACAGAGAGGAGCGCCCAGACATAGACGGAGTCTACATGACGGTCAGCCAGATGATGACCGGCGGAGGGGGATGGCCCCTCACCATCATCATGACCCCCGACAGGCGGCCGTTCTTCGCGGGCACCTACATCCCGAAGACAAGCAGGTTCGGCGTACTCGGAATGCTTGAACTAGTCCCCATGATAATGGGCTACTGGAGCGACCAGCGTGGCCGCCTAGAGGATATAGCCGACAACGTGGTCCACGGCCTGAAAGCCGAGACGATCAGCAGAGCGGAGACGCTGGATGAACGGGTCCTTGACACAGCTTACAACATCCAGTCTAAGAGGTTCGACGCCGAGCACGGCGGCTTCGGGGACGCCCCGAAGTTCCCCACGCCGCACAACCTCCTCTTTCTGCTGAGGTACTGGAAGAGAACCGGCGACGGCGAGGCACTAACCATGGTGGAGAAGACTCTCCGCCACATGAGGATGGGAGGAATCTACGACCAGGTAGGGTACGGCTTCCACAGGTACAGCACAGACAGAAGGTGGCTGGTGCCTCACTTCGAGAAGATGCTCTACGACCAGGCGCTGCATGTACTGGCCTACTCCGAGGCATATCAGGCCACGGGTGACCCATTCTATATGGAAGTCGCTCTCGAGGTGGCGGCCTACGTGCTGAGGGACTTGGCCTCGGGCGAAGGCGGATTCTACTCCGCGGAGGACGCGGACAGCGAAGGAGAAGAGGGCAGGTTCTACGTATGGGGCGTCGACGAGCTGAAGGCGGCTCTCACCAAGGACGAGCTCAAGCTCGTCACCGATACATACGGGGTAGTTGAGGAGGGCAACTACCGCGACGAGGCGGCGAGGAGACCCACGGGGAAGAACATCCTGAACACGTATGCGGGAGAACCGTCTCACGAGAGCAGGGACGCCTTGGAAAAAGTTGACTCGAAGCTGTTCGAGCTCAGGGAGAGACGGGAAAGGCCTCTGTTGGACAACAAGGTTCTCGCCGACTGGAACGGATTGATGATCGCGGCGCTGGCTTTTGCCTCTAGAGCCCTAGGGGCTAGGGAGCTGTTGACGGAGGCTGTTAGGGCGGCGGAGTTCATCCTAGGTCGTATGTGGGACGGCGAAACACTGCTCCACAGATACCGGGAAGGCGAGGCTGCGATAGACGGCTTCCTAGACGACTACGCGTTCCTAGCCTGGGGGCTAACTGAGCTATACTTGACCAGCTACGAGCCGAGATATCTTGAGAAGGCGCTGGAGCTTGCCACGGCGGCCCTGGAGAGGTTCTGGGACGATGAAGACGGCGGCTTCTATTTCAGTGGAGAAGACGAGGCGCTGCCGGCGAGACGGAAGGAGCTCTACGATGGGGCGAAGCCCTCTGGGAACTCTGTCATGCTCCTGAACCTGCTGAGGCTATCGAGGCTGACGGGAAGGGTGGAGCTCGAGGAGAAAGCCGGCAGGCTCGTCGACGCCTTCTCAGCAACCGTCAAGGGAGGCCCCCACGCATACACGATGTTCCTATGCGGTCTAGACTTTACGCTGGGCCCGAGCCATGAGGTGGTGCTCGCCGGAGAACACCCAGAAGACGTGAAGAGCCTATATAAGGCCATCTGGGGGCGGTATCTTCCCAACACGGTCGTGCTCGTACGAACCGAGGAATCAGTCAAGCTGGCCGGCTACGCCGAGGAAATGAGACCTCTAGAAGACCTCGGCACAGCCTATGTTTGCAGTAATTACGTATGCGAGACGCCTACCTCTGACAAGGACAAGATGTTGAGTCTTCTAGATGAGGGAAAATAGGGTGAGGGTTACTTGGTGGTAAGCGTGTACTTGACGCCGAGAGACTCAAGCACTTCATCGATCTTCTCGATGAGATCCTCCACTTGAGCCACGGTAGGCTTGGTGAACCACTCGAAGAAGAAGTCGTGCTCGCCCAGACTCTCGCCCGATTTGCTGATTATGTTGTTGCAGCGCTCCTCGCTGATGTCGTCTACCTCGAAGAAAGATATCACGCTATCGGGTGTGTCGAAGACCGTGTCTCCTGCTCCGAAGCTCAAGCCAGGGCCTCTGGGGGTACCTACAGCCGCCTGGATGTTGGTGTCCATGATGCACACCTCCGGCATGTCGACGGCTACCCTCTCCAGGGCCTTCAACGCCTTAAGCAGTGGTGGACCATAGATCTTTACGTAGCTTATCATCTAAAATCGCTATGTGGATGTGAGAAAGCAAGGTTATTAAATGTTTACGATAAAGGATGCAGGCCGACTGCGGAAAATTTATTATCGTTTAGACTTTTTTTCGGTGCAAGAACATATGGTGACTGATAATTTCGGATAAAACTTTCTCGTTGCCGCACTAGATTCATGTTTTCTGCTATGTGTTGGTTGACGTTGATCCCTGTAAAGCTGGATATGAAACACACGGAGGAAACCGATTTAACCAGATTACATACACCTAACCTATGCCAAACCCAGAGGCTGAGGGAGCCATCACCTTCTTCTACTACGAGGATCTCGCCAAAGCGGCGGAGTTCTACGATGAGGTGATGGGGTTCAAACTAGTCCAGAACCAGAAGTGGGCGAAGATCTACAGGATCAACGGGGACGCTTACATGGGGTGCGTCGACGGCAGCACAGGCTACCACAAGCCCAGCGACGAGAAGCCGGTGATGCTCACGATCGTCGTCGACGACCCCGACGCATGGTACGAACACTTCAAGAAGCACAACGTGGAGACCCTCAACGAGCCCCACGACGACGAGGAGCTTAACTTACGGATATTCCTTCTGAGAGACCCCGAGGGCTACGTCATAGAGATCCAGAAATTCTACGATCCCTTTCCATAGACGAGTTAAAACACATTATTTCTAGCGTAGGAAGCGGGATAGTATATAAATGAAGCATTGCTGGAATCGAAAACCGCTTATACTGGATGAAAGTCACCTTTTTTAGTCAATAAGAGGATTCTAAACGCCATTTGGAGTATCCGATGATGGATCAACTTGAACAGAAGATCAAGACCGCGGTAGAGGGATGCGAATGTGACGCGGTCTTGGCGTTCGGGGTGGACAACTTCAACTACCTGACACGCACCGTCCTACCATTCGCAGAACATTATCCAACACGCAGAGCGGCGGCCGTGCTCCCGAAGGAAGCGGCCTCGGTGGTCATCTGCCCATACGACTGGTCCCAGGCGATAAAGGACCAGGGATGGAAGGGAGAGATCGTCGCCTACGACGAAAACGAGGCCGTCGGCATGGAAGCCATGGTGAAGAGCCTGGAGGAGCTGCTGGTCAGCCTCGGCCTGGACGGAGAGAAGCTGGGGCTCGACGGCTCACGGATCACGAAGGCGCTGATGGACCAGCTGAACAATAGGTTCCCCAAGGCCGAGTGGCAGCCAGTCGACCCGTTGCTCGGAGACATGAGGATAACGAAGACGCCGGGGGAGATCGGGTTCATAGAGAGGGCCTGCAAACAGGCAGACAGAGGCATAGTGTACGCCCTGATGCACCTGGAGGGAGCCGCGGAGAACCCGGGGTACACCATCGCCGAGTTCACGGAGAGGATAAGGGTCCATGTCAACGAGAACGGGGCAAGCGGAGTCGGGCTGCTGAACACGGCGTTCGGCACCGACGGCCAGATGTATTACACGCCTCAGAGGGGTTGGGTGAAGAGCGGCGAGCTCTTCAGGATGGACGTCAGCGCCCACTACATGGGTTACTGGACGAACCTAGGCAGGATGGGCGTCACGGGGAAGCCCACGGCGGAGCAAGAGGAAGCCTACATGGAGAACCTGAGGCTCAAGGCCGCAGCCCACGAGATGCTTAAGCCGAGCATCTCATGTAACGAGGTCTACGCCCACGTGGCCAGGGCCGCCGAGAAGCAGGCTATAGGCTTCTGGAAGGAGGCCGGCATCGGCCACGGCGTTGGCGCGAGCCACTGCGAGCCGCCTTACCTGAACCTGAGCAGCAGCACGGAGCTGAGGCCCGGCATGGTCATCGCCCTCGACATCTACACCTACGGGCCGAGGCAGGAGCTGATCCACAAGAAGGACGTCTACGAGATAACCGAGGAGGGAAACAGGAAGCTGAGCTGGTACCGGAGCTGGGACGAGCTGTACGCCGTCACAGGCTTCAGGGCCACCCATTAGGAGAGGAATGAGTTGAGAGACGAGCTGAAGACAAAGATCGCGATGAGCGTAATGGAGTCCCAGTACGACGCGGTAGTCGTGTTCGGGGCCGACAACGTGCAGTACATGTCGGGCGCATGCCTCCACTACCCCCCGACCTTCCCGGACAGGTACATGGCCGTCTTCTGGGCCAAGGGAGAGGAGCCTATATGCATCGTGCCCCCCGAGTGGGAGAGCAGCTTCCTGAACCTGGCCTGGGTGAGTAAAACCAGGACATACACCGAGAAACCGGGCAGCCCCACCGGAGTAGCCGAGGCAGTCGCGAACCTGGCTCGGAACACGGTGAGGAAGACGGGAAAGATAGGCGTGGACGCCGAGAGGACGGCCCTGAACCTGTACAGGCGGCTCGAGGCGGCGCTCGAGGACTTCACCCTCGTGCCATGCGACGACTGGCTGCGCGAGTTAAGGGT
>CAZQOX010000111.1:0-4889 GCA_964594895.1 uncultured Candidatus Bathyarchaeia archaeon | reverse complement strand
GTGCTGTGCTACGCCCACAGCTTCTACGAGCGGTACGAGACTACACACTTCGAAGATAAACCGTGGGGCGGCGAGGTCGAGCACTTCTACGAGACTCTTAGGCGGCTGGACGCTTCTATGGCTGAGGGTAAGCCGCGGGGGGTGACGGAGATGCAGCTCCTCCAGGGGCCACTGTCGGACGCGATGGCCCACGTGGGCCAGCTGTTGACGCTGAGGCGCCTCGCCGGCTCACCGGTGCCCTCGGAGAACTTCGTCTTCGCGGACATCCGCGTGGGCGTGGTGGGGCCGGAGCAGCCCGACCCGGTGGCCCCCGACGGGTGACCCTGAAGCATATTAACTCGGTGACCCCATACGCATCCAGTGATGTGTATGAGTCACAGTCTTCTCAGGTTGAGGGGCCACGAGTACAGGGAGCGTGGCTACGAAAAGGCGGTGCTCGCCGTGGGCTCCACGGAGTACCACGGGGACCACCTCCCCTACGGCACGGACACGCTGGTGGCGGAGCACCTCGCCCGCGAGGTCTCCGAGAGGGTGGAGGGGCTGCTGATGCTGCCCACCATCCCCATAGGCATGAGCGTCCACTACAGCAGCTTCCCCATAGCCATAACCCTGAGCACCGAGACCCTGATGCACGTCCTCACGGAGGTTTTCGAGTCTCTGACGAAGCACGGCGTCATGCGGCTCCTCATAGTCAACGGGCACGACGGCAACATACCGGCCATCGACGCGGCCTCCCGGGAGTACAGGACGCTGCACCCCGGGTTCAAGATCGCGGTGCTTGAGGCGTGGTGGGTCGCCGCAGGCCAGCTGGTCCCCGAGGGCACCTTCGAGGTCTGGGGCGGCCTGGGCCACGCAGGCGAGGGCGAGACCAGCATGATGCTCAGGGTGGACCCGGGGCTCGTGGACATGGACAGGGCGAGGGGGGTGGTCCCCGATCTGCCGCCCCACGTCGAGGTGAAGTGGACGTTCGACGAGCTCACGCCCTACGGCGCCACGGGAGACCCGACTAAGGCCACGCGACGGAAGGGGGAACTCATGCACGACGCTCTGGTGAGCCTCCTCGTCGACTTCCTTAAGAAGATGGATGAGAACAACTGGGAGATACGATGACGTTTTATCTTATTTTTACACACAGTCATCTATATTCTTGATAAAAAGAAGTTAAAATCGGAGAATTTTTCTGAAAAAAGCCTGTGAATCCTAAAAAAGATTATAAATATTCTTCATATAATATGTGGTGAGATTCGGCTAACATAAACACTGTTGGCTGAGTCTAGCCTCCGTAAGCGGAGCACCAAGAGGTTGTGAAAATGGCAAAGATAAAAGGTTTCTCGATACTGACGCAGGCAGATTGGGATGGAGTAATAAAGTACATAAATTACTGGGACGAGCTTGTCGACATCGAGGTAACGCCGTTCATGGAAGCAAATGAATGGTTGCACATGAATAAATTACCTTTTCTTCCTTTCGAGGAGAGAACCCCCCTTGAACAAGAGCTAACAAACCGTGGATGGCTTGCTCGTTGGTCCTTTGAGTACAAGGATCTAGAACAAGTTCTGAGAAAATGGAAAATATACAAAGAAGAGTATGCAGGTAATGACGGATACCCAATCAATGGCGACGGGGTAGAGTGACCCCCCACTTTTTTCATGTATTACTGTTCAAATGTTTTTTACATCAGTCAACAATAATTCCTTTGTAGGTGTTCCAAGTGATCGACTTAGAGACTTTAACGTTCATCAAAGACTTTGTGACGGTTGTCGGGGTTATCATAGGCATCGGCTACTACGTGGCCGTCACCCAGATCCAGATAAAGAACCGTAAAGCACAGCTGTTCCTGAACCTCTACGACCAGTTCAAGTCGAAAACCTTCATGACGACCTGGACGGAGATGTTCTTCAAGTGGAAATGGGACGACTACGACGACTTCTGGCTGAAGTACGGGCCCGGAAAACCCGAGGAGTTCGGTAAATTCCTCAGCATGTGTGCATACTTCGAGGGCATCGGACTGCTGGTGGACATGAAGCTCATAGATCTGGAGATCGTGGACAAGCTGATGGCGGCCCCGATAATATGGATGTGGGAGAAGCTGGACTCGGTGATAATTGAAACCAGGAAGAGGTTCAACGCGCCGAGGCTGTGGGAGTGGAACGAGTACCTCTACGACGAACTGCTAGGCCGGATAGGAAAGCCGAAACTGTACTTCGACACGGAACAGACGTGAGGAAACCCAGACCCCGTTTCTAGCTGGTAACAATATTAAATTCATATTACACAGATAGGCTGTGGAACGGTACGACGTCGTCATAGTCGGGGCAGGCCCCGCTGGCTGCAGGGCCGCGGAAGAGCTCGATGAAGGGCACAGGGTCCTGCTGATAGACAGCGGGCCTCTGCCGCAGTCCAAGCCCTGCGGAGGGCTGCTCAACGAGGACAGCATAAGGATGGTGGAGAGTTGGGGCGAGATCCATAGGGCGCTGGTCTCGCCCAGCCACCTCAGGCTAGGGTACATCGACTTCGACAACGACCTCGAATACATGACGAAACGCGTCTTCTGGAACGTTGACAGAAGCAGACTCAGCGCGGTGCAGCTGGGTAAACTAACCGAGAACATCGACGTGAAGAACCATACGAGGTTCATGGGGTATGAAGAAGACCAAGAAAAAGTCACTTTGATGGAGCGGGATGGCTCGAAGAGGAGGGTCGAAGCAGGCTACGTCTTGGGCGCGGACGGAGTGAACTCGGAGACGAGGAAAACCGTCACAGGCAGAGACTTGAGGAAACACCTGTTGATACAGATGAGGGTCAGGGGCCTCGACCCCGTCACGGAGACGGCCTGGTTCATCTACGACCGGGAGACCACGTGCAAGTACTCATGGATAATACCCAAGGGCGATCACGTCATCGTCGGAACCATACAGGATGACCCGGACCCGTCGTTGACCGAGAGGCTCCTGGCGAAGATCTCCGAGTTCTTCGGTGCAGAACTCGAAGTCATGTCGAGGGAAGGCTCATACGCCCACTGTATTACCGATAGGGGCGACGTCATGCTAGGGAAAGGATCAGTGCTGCTCGCCGGGGAGGCGGCTGGGTTCATAAGCCCCTCCAGCTTCGAGGGTATAAGCTACGCGCTCCAGTCCGGAGCCGCCGCCGCGCAGGCCCTTGACGGCGGAGACCCGTTACACGTGTACAGGGAGGCGTGCGTGCCCATCATGGAGAGGCTCGAGTCACAGCTAGGGAAGGCGAGGCAGTTATTCGACGAAGACCTTAGGAGACGATACTTTGAGAACGGAATGCACTGACGACGTGACGGAGACGCTGATAGAGAGATACCTCTCCATGGTTGAGCTGAACCTCAGCTGCGTCGACGACACGGTCCACGAGGAAGACGGTCAAACGCCTCTGGAACAGATGATCAGGAGAGCCGCCGGCAACCTGACAGAGAAGTGGAGGATGGGAAGGAAAACCCTCAGAACCGAGGTCGCATACAGGGCTCTGAGCGGCTACCCGGATTCTACGCTGAACACGTCGTTGACGCTTGACGCCGTGATCAACCTTCTGGACGACATCTACGACGAGGCTCTCGGGAAGGAGGAGATGGCCCTCTACATAGTTGAGCTGATCAGGGTCATCGCCAACATGAACCGCCTCGTGGAAGACGAGGTAAGAGCGACTGTTGAGCGGTACTTCAACAAGATACTGGTCATCGCATTCTCGGAGATGCACTACAGGACCGGGATCAAGGAATCCGTGAGCTACGAGGAAAAGCTGTCGAGCGTGATCGGGTGCTACGAGGCGAAGAGCACCGACATGGATGTCTTCATAGAGCTCCCCCTGAGGGCGAAGGGGTTAGACATCGAGACAACGTCAAGATACATACGGTTGGGCAGGGTTCATAGGGCCGTCTCGATAATAGTGAAAGACCTTGAAGACCTCGAACACGACGCCGAGGCGGGTGAAGAGACGCCTGTCGTGCTGCTGTTCCGGGAGGGTGATGAAACGGCGAAGAGGGTCCTGGATGACTGCGTGAGACACTTCGAGGACATGGCGGAGCGCGTCTGGGAGGAGATGCCCGCGGGACACAGAGAAGTGGGTGAGGGGCTGTACCACATGACTGCCGCCGTGGTCGATGGTTATCGGGGAAGGCTCCTGGGCGGCAGCTGATCTCCCCCTTCCGTAGAGGGCTTCGACGCCTGTGCGCGGCTCATGGTCTCCTCGATGACGAACCAGGCGAGGAGGGCTGCGATCAAGTTCAAACAGATGTTCAGCACGAAGAGGGACTCGACGCCGAGGAGGCTGCTCACCACCCCGGCGACGGCTGGGCCGGCGAAGGTGCCGAGGTCCCTTATCAGGCGGTAGAACCCGAAGGCTTTGCCCCTGGTCTCCTCGCTTGATATGTCGGCGACGATGGCGCTGGCGACCGGGTGGAAGAAGCCGCTGCCGAGCCCCAGCGCCAGGGTCGAGACTACGAGCATGGCCCTCGTCTTGAATAGGAGCAGCAGGGTGTAGCTCACGGCTGTGACCAGCAGCCCCGCCGCCAATGGCGGTTTCCTCCCGATCCTGTCCGAGACGGAGCCCGAGACGAGGGAGGCCAACGCGGTGCTGCCTGACATCGCCACGAACAACGTGGGCAGGAACCCCGCGGGTATCCCCATGGTCAAGGTCGTGTAGAGAGGTATGACGGCGATGAAGATGTTGTAGGTGTACATATACAGGAAGCCGCCGGCCATGGCGACGAGATACTCCTTGCTGACCATGCCCCTCATCCCGCCCAGGTCGAGGAGCCTGGCGTCGACTTTGTTGGCCATGGTCTCCCTCAGCAGGAAGACGCAGATCGTTGAGCTGAGGAACATGAACACGGTGGCCAACCCGAACACGGGCCTCATCCCCAG
>CAZQOX010000110.1:0-4891 GCA_964594895.1 uncultured Candidatus Bathyarchaeia archaeon | reverse complement strand
CGCTCAGCCTGCGGTGCAGCTCATGGATCTTTTCCTCGCTCATCGCCTCACCTCGTCCATCCTCGCAGGTTTAGCCGCCTCGGGGGCGTCGACCGCGTCTGTGCCCGAGCCCTCGACGCAGTTTATGCATATCTTTTCGGTGAATGACCCGCAGTACCTGCAGAACCTGGCGCCACACGTCCTGCACGTGTAGACCTTGCCCGTGCTCTGGCCGCATATGTCACACTCCTTAAGCATGTCGACACCAACTCGGCTCTAAACCAGTGAATGACGGAGACAGCAGCCCCTAGATAACCCTATCATTGCACCGAGGAATACGGAGGGGGAGGGGCAGCCCACGATGTTGCATCAAACATGTGCAAGGATCGATGAAAATACTACGCGCAGAGACGGTCACAGATTTTATAGAAAACAGTCAACGGGGGTCGTCGACCGTATATCCATTTGTATGAGATCATCAACCATGGGTGACCCTTGAGAAACCTGATATCCCCATCGCCCCAGTCTTTATGGATTCAAGTTGAAGCGGCACTTCGTCAACCCGTTCAAGGCGCGTGGCAACTGGTACAAGGGCAACGTCCACGCCCACACCACCATGTCCGACGGCACACGGACCCCGGAGACGCTCGTCGACATATACAGGGAGGCGGGGTACGGCTTCCTCTCCGTGACGGACCACAGCGTAGTCACAGACACGAGCGGCCTGGAGGGTGGCGGCTTCCTCCTCATCCCCGGCGAGGAGATCTGCGTGGGCAGGTCCCACACTGGCACCCTGTACCACATCGTCGCTCTTGGCGTAGAGGAGACGCTGCCGTTCACCGACTTCGACAGGGAGCTCGAACCTCAGCGGGTAGTCGACCACATCAACGAGGTGGGCGGCATCCCGATCCTCGCCCACCCCTACTGGTCGGGCCTCAGCCACCGCGACATGATGGCCCTAGATAGGTACCACGGCGTCGAGATCTACAACACCAGCTGCGACTACGAGCGGAACACAGGCCTCAGCGCATCCCACGTCGACGGCGTGATAGCGGCGGGTAGAAGGCCGTGGATATACGCTGTCGACGATCACCACGGCGCCGACAGACCCAGCATGCCTCTGGACGCCTGCGGCGCATGGATCAGCGTAAAGGCAACGTCGCTGGACGCCGAGTCCATCATGGAGAGCATCCGGGGCGGCCTCTTCTACAGCAGCACAGGCCCCGAGATAAAGGACATCTCGATAGACGACGGCGGAGTCATAAGCGTCGAGTGCAGCTCCGTGAAGATAGTCTCCTTCGTCTCCACGCCCAGCCTCGGCATGAAGTTCCACGCGGTGGACGAGCCCCTAACAGGCGCAACTTATCCGGGGCGACCCGGCGAGACCTACGTCAGGGTGGAGGTCACCGACTACATGGGAAGAACCGCGTGGTCCAACCCCATCTACAACGAAGCATGAGACATGGCGAGTGAAGCACAGGATGGACCAGGCGCGCGCGAGGGTTAACCAGCGAAGTACTCGTAGACTCCCTGGCTGACCTTGGCTATGGTCTCCTCGGCCTTGTAGACGTCCTCGGCGCCCATGGTGAAGCAGCTTATAATGTAGCGTTCACCCGTCTCCTTCACCGTGACGACGGCGACGTCGTTCCTTATCCCGGGCAGGGACCCCGTCTTCCTCTGAAGCACCAGCTTCTTCGTGGGCAGGTACTTGGGTATCCTGTACTCCCCCGTCTGGCACTTTCCCATTATTGCTAGTATCTCGTCGCAGCTCTCCCTGCTCGCGGCCTCCCCGTTCACTATCATCTCCAGGAGCCTGTTCATCTCGTTGGGCGTGGTGACGTCGTTTTCCTCGACGCCGAGGCTCCAGCTGCCGCCGTAGTCCCTCGCATCGGCCTCCTCCCTGAAGAGGTCGATGGTCATCTCCTCCAGGGGCAGATCGTTGACGCCGACCAGGTCGAACAGTATCTCCCTGCAGTACCTGACGACCCGGGTCCTGTGGAGCCCCAGCTCGTCGAGCGTGGCGTTGACGTTGTCGAAGCCCACCCTGCCCACGATGAGGTCGGTGGCTGTGTTGTCGCTCACCATCATCATGAGGCTCAGCAGGTCCCTGAGGCTGACGCTCAGGCCCTCGGACAGCTCCTTGAGCACGCCGGAGCCGGGCACCTTGTCCAGCTCCGTGAGGATCACCTGCTGGTCGGGGCTCAGGGCGCCCAGCTCTGCCTGCCTGTAGAACTCCACCAGCACCGGGACCTTGAAGACGCTGGCCGTCGGGAACAGCCTGTCGCCGTTCAGGTTAGCCGACTCGCCGGTCCCGAGGTGCTTGACCGACACCCCCAGAACCCCTTTGAACCCCTCGGCGGGTCCCTTCAAAACTTCGTCTAGAGTCATGTGCGTATCTTGGTCGTCGAGAGCCAAAAACCTTGGCAGGGTTTTTCAGGCTAGACGGCTCATACAGGGTTGATGGCTATGTCTGAGGAACCCGTTTACGAGGCGGAGGTGGTGAGCGTCGCCAAGAGCTGCGGCGCAGGCCACGAGGTGGGCGACAAGTTCCTGGTAAACACCCACAGGACGGGCGGCATCTGCGGGTACTGCTACCACGACCTGTTCCCCACGTTGATGAACATGTGCTTCGGCGGCCAGGTCCCGTGGATGAACAACCAGGGGTTCATGTACGAGTGCCCGGACCGGTACAACCTGGTCACCTTCAAGGTCACCAAGAAGAAGTAACAAGAAGCCCATCCAACATTTTTCTATAAATACTCGTCAACACAATAGATCGTAGGTGTCAATGGATGAGTTATCTGTACGAGGAGCTTAGCTGGCCCGAGATAAGAGACACGCCGAAGGACCAGGTGGTGGTGCTCCCCGTGGGCACCCTGGAGGACCACGGCCACCACCTGCCCATCAACACCGACGTGGTGATAGTCGAGAGCATATGCAGGCGAGCCGTGGAGTCGATGCCAATGGAGGCGCTGCTCCTGCCGACCATCGTCCACGGTTACAGCCCCCACCACATGGACTTTCCCGGCCCCATAAGCATCCAGGGGCAGCACTTCATAGATTACGTGTCCGACGTCCTCTCGAGCCTGGCGCACCACGGGTTCAGGAGGATGCTGATGGTCAACGGCCACGGCAGCAACTCGCCTTGGCTGGACGTCACCGCGCGGCTTGCCATCGTCCACATGCCCGGGGTGCTGTGCGCTACCACTAACTGGTGGGCGATACCCGAGGTGGCGGAGACCGTAGTGGCGCTCAGGGACTCGGACAGGGGAGGCATGTCGCACGCCTGCGAGCTCGAGACCTCAATGATGCTCGCCCTGCGCCCCGACCTCGTCGACATGACGAAGGCCGTCAAGGACATGGACTACCGGTCCTCGAAGTACTTCCCTCCCCGGGACTTCTACTATCCCTCTGGCCCGGTGACCATGATGCCCTATTGGAGCACCTTCAGCAGGACCGGTGTGCGGGGTGACCCCACCGTCGCCACGAGAGAGAAGGGGGAGGCCTGGCTGGATGCCGCCGTGAGTGGCCTCAAGGGGATCATCAGGGACTTCGGGGGGTACGAGATAAAGGAGAGAGTGGATCACCACTGACTCTTCTCTCTCATCCGCTGTGATCAAGCCGCGGCTCGCTACAGACCTCTGTAGCGTCATAATAAGGCTTATTAGCTAAGCCGTGTTCCACTCACAAAATTTCTGGGTGGCGTCGATGGGGGAGGAGCTGCAGCCTCGGAGAAGCATGTTCTGGTTCGTCCAAGGCAACGTCAAGATACTGATGCTATGCAGGGTGCTCTGGTCCGCGAGCACAAGCATCGTCTACCCCTTCTTCAGTCTATACATACTGGCGCTGGGCGGAAGCTACACCGATATCGGTCTCATCAACGCTCTCGGCATCGTAGCCGGCATGATCCTCTACCCCGTCGGCGGCTACATCGCGGACAAGGCGGGGCGCGTCAAGCTCATCGGGTACAGCACCTTCCTCTACGCCTTCACCCAACTCTTCTTCGTCGTCGCCAACGACTGGAGGATAATAGCGGTGGGGCAGTTCATGAGCCAGCTGCTGCTCTTCTACATGCCCGCCATGAACGCCCTGGAGGCGGACAGCCTGCCCCCCGGGGTGCGCGGCAGGGGCTTCGCCTTGATGATGGCCGTCCCAGGGGCCGTCAGGGTCGTGGCGCCCGTCATCGGAGGCTACGTGATCGAGTGGTTCAAGACCAGCAGCGGCTTGACTGGCGACCAGGCGATAGTGCTTGCCGTGAGGATCTGCTGGACAGCGGCCTTCGCGACGGGGCTGTTAGTGGCTCGGCTCAGGCTCCGCTACCTGAAGGAGACGGTCTCGGAGGACGAGGGCGGGGAGAGGTTCAGCTTCAGGCAGATACCAAAGATGATCGCACCGGCGTACAGGAGCATCATGGACAGCGTAAGGTGGATGACGCCGAGCCTCAGGGTCATCGTGGCCATCGAGATGTTCGCCAGCTTCTTCATCGCCATGAGCGCCCCCTTCTACGTGGTCTACGCCAAGCAGGTCATAGGCCTCGTGGAGAGCCAGTGGGGGCTAGTCATGTTCATCAGCGGCCTCGTGGGCATACTGGCGGCGTTCCCCCTCGGCTCCGCCACGGACAGGGTCGGCCCCAGGAGGATGATCCTCATCGGGATGTTCATGGCGCCGCTGATCGTCTTCGGCTACCAGTACGCCGGAGGCTTCTTGGGCGTCGCGGCCATCCTGGTGGGGCTCAGCCTCTGCAACAACATGATGATGCCGGCGTTCAGCACCATAATAGCCAACATCATCCCCCGCAGCCGCCGGGGCCGTCTCTACAGCCTCATCGGCGAGCGCGGCATAACGGTCAGCTTCGGCAACTTCTGGGGCGGAGGCTTCCTGCTGTTCCCGCCTGCGGCCGTCGGCGCCTACG
>CAZQOX010000109.1:0-4902 GCA_964594895.1 uncultured Candidatus Bathyarchaeia archaeon | reverse complement strand
TATGATGGACCCCAAGATGCTGGCGGAGCTGAACCAGCAGATAATGGAGGAGACGTACAGCGCCTACATCTACCACGCCATGGCGGCCGACCTGGAGCACAAGGGCTACAAGGGCATGGCCACATGGATGCGCGTGCAGGCGCGCGAAGAGAAGATACACGCGGATGTCTTCTATAACTTTATCCTGGATCGCACCGAGAAGGTGGAGCTGTGGGCGATAGAGAAGCCGCCGTCCACGTGGAACGGCCCACTGGAGGTCTTCAAGGGAGCCTACGCGCATGAGCAGCACATCACGGGCCGCATAGACCACATGGTGAAGGTGGCCAGGGAGCTCAACGACAACGCCGCCTACAACATGCTCCAGTGGTTCGTGGGGGAGCAGGTGGAGGAAGAGGCCAACACCAGCGAGGCGGTGCAGCAGATAGAGATCGCCGGAGGCAACAGCCACGCCATCCTGATGCTGGACAGGGAGATGGGGACCAGGGTCTTCGTGGTCCCAACCACGGCTCCCCACTACCCCAAGCCGGGACAGGCGACAGGCCCCTAACCCTTTTTTTATTCAGTGAACGCCTTTACACCTGAACATACTTGTCCGGCATCTACGACGCAGAGAAGCTGATGCGGAGCATAGCCGTGGATAGGTACCACGGCGCCGAGTGGCTCAGTAACGCCGCGCTGGGAACCATGGTAGCCGTCGCGCTGAACGCAAGCGCGGAAGACGCCGATGAGCTCCGGGGTGCCCTGAAGAGCTACGCGAGGCGGATAGCCGAGTCCAGGCCCAGCATGACGCCGATAACGAACAAGCTCGGCATGTTCTACAGCAGGCTGCCTGAGGGCGTGCCCCTCAACGAGCTCAGGGCCGCGGCGACGAAGTCGGCTTCGATGATGATCAAGGAGTCTAGGAAGGACAAGTCTAGTATCGTGGAGAACGCCAGGAGCGTGATGGGGGAGCCTGCCACCGTGTTCACCTTCAGCGACAGCAGCACCGTGGCGGACGTGGTCCTCGGGGTAGGCGTAAAGAACGTCGTGGTAACCGAGTCGAGGCCCCAGATGGAGGGCAGACACCTGGCGGAGAGGCTGGCCGGGGAGGGGGTCAACGTGCTGCTCGTCGTCGACGCAGCCGCAGCCGTGTTCATGGAGTCGGCCGACGCCGCCGTCGTGGGCGCAGACAGCGTCCTATACGACGGCAGCTTCGTCAACAAGGTAGGCACACGGACGGTGGCGCTGGCGGCGCGGGACCAGGGCGTACCCTTCTACGTCGTGTGCTCCACCTCCAAGTTCAACGTCATGAACTACCTGGGCCGCGGCGTCGAGCTTGAGGAGAAGGACCCGGCCGAGGTGGCGGAGCTCGAGGGCGTCAACGTGAGGAACCCGTACTTCGAGGTGGTCCCAGGCAGGCTCGTGACGGGGATAATCACGGAGATGGGGGTCATGGAGCCTCTGGACATCCGCCGAAGGATGGAGGAGATGCGGAAACAGGTGGAGCCCCTCTACCAGCAGCCATAAAAACACCGCGTCACATCATGTGTCGTGTTTCTGTAGCTACTGGCCCGTGTTGACGAAGCTGAATGAGGTGCCCGCCCACTTCCTCTCTAGGCCGCGGAGGATTGGCAGAGAGACCAGAAGCAGGAGCATGGACACCGCTACCACGGCGTAGGCCGCGGCGGGCCTCATCGGCATGATCAGGGCGGCTATCTCCGCCACGATCATGGGAGGGACCACCGCCGCGCAGAACCTTAGTATGATCCTCGCGTCGAAGAACAGGGTGTTGGTCCAGAGCCCTGTCAGGTAGCTGGTGACGCCGACCACGTACACGCTGGTGGCCGCCGCGAGGAGCAGCCCCAGGGGGACCATGCCCATCTGGTGCTTCACTACGCCCAGCCCCACCACGTAGAGCGCCGTGACGCCGGCCGTGAGCGCGAAGTAGACGGCGAGCTTGCCCTTGACCACCTGGTCTACGGAGACGGGCTGAACGTTAAGGTACTCGTTGTGCTCCAGGTTGGTGATGAAGCTATAGGTCATTACCCCCATGAAGCCCACGAAGCCGCTGTAGAACACGACGTTGAACCCGAGGTCCACGCCTACGCCGCTCTCGAACACCCAGCTCATCAGGTAGAGGGCGAGGAGGTGGCCGCTGAAGCTGAAGACCACGGGGCCTAGGGCTCCGCTGCGCCGAACCTCGATCCACTCCTTCGCCGCCAGGGGGCTCAGCTCACCCATGAACCCGAGAAGATGGTCGACGGCGAGCAGGCTTTCCCCGTAGCGGGACTGCCTGGTCTCGTACTTCTCCTTCATCAGAGCCACGCCTAGGGACGCGAGTATGAGCGACGCCGCCGCTGCGACCGCTATGCCTTGTAGGTCTCTCGAAGCCCAGTAGCCGAGGGATGGCATCAGGCACCAGGGTCCAACCATGCCCAGCGGATAGATCATGGCGATGACACCCGCCAGCACCGCGTATAGGGCGAGGCCGGCCAGCCTGGATCTCACGGAGACCGCTGACAGGGTGAAGCTGAGGCCCATCCCGACCATGAACGCCAGGAAGGTCGTGAGGCCCAGCATGGCGACGCCTGTGAGGCTTGCCCCCGCCATGGGCGCCGCCACGCCGATCCCCAGGGTCAAAGGGATGTAGCTGTAGAGGAGGTAGAAGACGGCGTCCTTGGCGTAGAACACAGCCATCATCCGCCTGAAGCTCACCGGGTAGGTCTGAGGCATCTGCATTATCATGCTCACCTGTCCGAGGCGACGCGTCATGACGTGCTCCCCGATGCTCCCGAAGTTGCCCACGAAGAGGCCGTAGGCGACGCTCGCGGCGTGAAGCATGAGCAGGATCGTCGCCGTCGGCATCCGACTCAGGAGCAGAGGCGCAACCACGGCCAGGAACGCCGTGAAAACGAAGATCATGGCTGGGAAGAGCCCGGAGCCCAGGGGCCCCACCAGGCTCTGGTGTAGCCTCCACTCCTCCCTCATCATGGCCTTGAAGATGCGGACGCTAAGCGACTGCCCCACCCTCCACCACCCTCAGGAAAACCTCCTCGAGGTCGCCGCCCCGGCTTATCTCCGCGAGCCTCCCCTGCTCGACTATGCGGCCCTCGTGGATGAAGGCGACGGTGTCGCAGAGCCGTTCGGCTATCTCCAGTATGTGGGTGCACATGAAGACGGTGCGCCCCTCCGAGGCTACACCCTGGAGGTACTCCCGTACGCGCCGCTGGTAGATGGGGTCCAGGTTGATGAACGGCTCGTCGAGGAGCAGCAGCTCCGGCTCGTGGATGAACGCCGCAGCCAGCATCACCTTCTGCCGCTCCCCCTTAGACAGGTCCCTGCAGAGGATGTCCCTCTTGTCCCCCAGGTCGAAGAAGCGTATCCACCTCTCGATGCGGCCCTGGATGTCGTCCAGGCCTCTGATCCTGCAGGTCAGCTCCAGGGTCTCCTGGGCGGTGAGGAACGTGGGCGGCGTCTCGGCCTCTGGGACGATGCCCACACGGTGCTTGAGCCTGATGGGGTCGGTGTTCGGCACGCCTGCGGTGACGACCACGCCCTCATCCGGCTCCAGCTGCCCGGTGAGCACCCTGAGCAGCGTCGTCTTGCCCGCCCCGTTGGGGCCGAACAGCCCGAAGAACGCGCCATCGTTCACCGTCAGAGAGATGCCCTGAAGCACCCTCGTTGAGCCGAAGCTCTTTGATACGTCTCTCGTCTCTATGGCTGGCATGTCCTTCACTGGCTGAGCCGTTTTCTGGTTTCTGGCTGTGGCAGCGTCTAAAATGATTATGAAACACTAAGATGAGAGCTCCAATCCACATATTCCCCAGCCTGGTGATCGAAGCCTCAACCAGCGCTCCATCAAAGATAAATTACTGGGAGTGGAACCTGTGAGTCAGTGCGGTGATCCACCGCCATCCGAGGGTACAGAGTTGAAGGATGTCACTGCAGACGGCGTATTCGCCTTCGCGTGCCTACTGGCCTCCATAGTCTACTCCGCCGCCGGAGACAGCAAGCAGGCCATCTTCTTCCTCGGATGCGCCCTCGTATTCGTCGCCAAGGACATAACCAGCAACAACACAGGGTATAGCACACAGCCATAACTCGATAAAAAAAGGAGGATGATCCGTAACCGATGCTACCCCTCGGATTCGAGGGGGTTCGGGGAACCGATGAACTTCCTGACCAGGTTCGCGCCCGAAGGTTCGAGGTGTCTGAAGTCGTTGCGGGCGAGCTCTTCAAGGCCTCCTCGATGATGGTCTGGAAGGTCTAGGCTGACAGCCAGCCAGCGATGGAGAAACGGGTTAGACCTGGCAGAGACCCGGTCTCCGCGTAATCCTGACGCGAGATCGCCGTGATTCGAGCCTCCATAAACTTAAGCCCAGATCCTACGATGAGGATTATTGGCGACAAACCCGTGAGAGGCCTAAGGACTTACATTGAGCTACTGAAGGAGGCGGTGCCGGATCAATTTGTCACAGTTGGCGAGCCGGTTGACTGGAAGTACGAGATCACCTCCTACGTCACGGAGATGGAGAAGAGACAGACGAACCCCGCCGTGATGTTCGAGGACGTGAAGGGGAGCTCGATGCCCGTACTGGTGAACCTGTTCGGACACGTGGACAGGATAAGCCTGGGGATCGGGGAAACACCCAAGGTAAGGACCAGGCTCGGCTTCTACGATGAATGGAACAGGCTCTTCGTGAGGGACATCCCGCCGGTCCATGTGAAGAACGGGCAGGTCAAAGAGAGGAAGACACTCGGAGTGGACGTCGATTTACGCTCGCTGCCTATCCCCAGGTTCTACGAGCAGGACGGCGGAAGGTACGTCACCGCTGGGCTGTTCCTCGCCAGGAACCCGGAGAAATTGGAGGAGATAAACCTGTCCTACGTCAGGATGCACCTCCAGGGAAGGGACCGCTTCGG
>CAZQOX010000108.1:0-4939 GCA_964594895.1 uncultured Candidatus Bathyarchaeia archaeon | reverse complement strand
AGCGAGAGCAACACCCTCGGGAGCGGCCTCAGCGAGCTGGGGGACGGCGGCCTCACAGACCTGGGGTACGACGCAGTCAAGCGGATGAACAAGACGGGCGTCGTCATCGACGTCAGCCACGCAGGCGACAGGACCGCCATGGACACCGTGGAGGCCAGCGACAGGCCCCTCCTCATAAGCCACGTCGGCAGCAGGACCCTCACCGACAACGCCAGGATGCTACCCGACGACGTCCTCCAGGCGTGCGCCGGGAAGGGCGGCGTCGTCGGCGTAGAGGTGGCCGGCTTCGCGCCGCTGACAAAGAAACACCCGGAGGCGTCCATCGAGTGCCTCCTGGAGCACCTGGAGTACCTCGTCGAACTCCTCGGCGCGGACCACGTCGGCGCAGGCCCCGACACCCTCTGGGGCGACCACGCAGGCCTCTACAGGCAAGGCCCCAAGGGCACCGTGAACAAGCGCCAGGGCGCCGGCCACTACCAGAGGGAGAGGCCGGCAGACCTGCCCGAGGTCTTCGACAGCGGCGAGATGGTGCGCGACCTGGACCACGTGGAGGGCTTGGAGAGTCCAACCGATTTCCCTAACATCGCACGCGGCCTCGTCAGGGACGGCTACAGCGACACGGAGGTCGCCAAGGTGATGGGCCTCAACGGGCTCCGGGTCATCGAAGCCTGCTGGCCCAAGTAACCCCTTTTTTCTGATAAGTGTTATACCCTCAGCCGAAGAGGTAGATGCGTTCTGAGGGTTAGAGATGCCTGTGCCTGAGAGGTACCATAAGACGTTCAAACAGGAGGCTGTGGGCAGCAGGGGCGTGGTGGTGACGAACCACCCCCTCGCCAGCTCGGCCGGGTTAGAGGTGCTCGCGAGAGGCGGCAACGCCTTCGACGCGGCGGTTGCTAGCCTCTTCGCGTTGACAGTCGCGGAGCCCATGATGGTGAGCGTGTTCGGCGCCGGGTTCTTCGTCTACCGCGACGGCGGGACGGGGATGATATCGACTCTGGACAACTACGCGGTCGCGCCCGGGGCCGCCACGGAGACGATGTACACCCCCGTCAAGGAGCGGAGACCGGGCCAGTACATATTCGAGACCGTGGGCCGCAGGAACATGATAGGGCACCTCGCCGTGGCTACCCCAGGCAGCCTAAAGGCGTGGGAGCACATCCAGAAGACGCATGGGAGCCTGAACCTTGGCGAGGTCACGGCGCCTGCCATAAGGCTCGCCCGAGGCGGCTACAGGGCCACGCCCTACCTCTGCTTCAACGTCGAGAACATGCGGAACGATCTCCGGCTCTACGAGGACACCGCCGAGACCTTCCTCCCCGGCGGTAGGACCTTGAAACCTGGGGACACGGTGACGATGCCGGAGTACGCCGAGACCCTCGAAGACATAACCAGGCACGGCTCGGGCTACCTCTACGGCGGGGAGCTAGGCAAGGCCGTGGTGGACGACATGGAAGAGAACGGCGGCATCCTGACCATGGAGGACCTCCGCGGCTACGAGCTCACCGAGAAGCCCCCCGTGCACGGCACCTACAGGGACAGGTACACCGTGTACAGCATGGCGCCGGGAAGCAGCGGCGGCACCCACATAGTACAGATGCTCAACATGCTGGAGCACCACGACGTTGGGGCCATGACCTTCGCCTCAGCCGAGCACATACACCTCTTCGCCGAGGTCCTCAAGATCGCGTTCGCGGACAGGCAGCGGTACATGGGGGACCCGTGGAGGGTCCCCGTGCCCGTGGAGGGGCTGACCTCCAAGGAGTACGCGGCGCTGAGGGTCAAGGAGATCGGTGAAAAGGCTGGGAGCTACGGCTTCGGCTACCCCGGCAGGCATCAGGCCGAGAGCCAGAACACGACCCACGTCTCCGTGATGGACTCGGCGGGCAACATAGTCGCCGCCACGCAGACGCTGTTCGCCCTCTTCGGCTCCACGGTGACGGTGCCAGGCACCGGGGTGCTGCTCAACAACTGCATGGGGCTCTTCGACCCCCGGCCCGGGAGGGCCAACTCCGTCGCAGGCGGCAAGAGGATGCTCAGCAGCATGGCGCCCACCATAGTGCTTCGGGACGGCTCACCTTTCCTCTGCCTGGGCACCCCCGGCGGCACGAGGATATTCCCCGCCATCTGCCAGGCCCTAGTGAACGTCATAGACTTCGGGATGAGCATGCAGCAGGCCTTCGAGGCCCCCCGGGTCTGGACCATGGGCGTACCCGGGACGCCGGAGGGGAAGCTACAGGTGGAGCCCGGCTTCTGCGACGAGACCCTGGGGAGGCTCAGGGGGATGGGCCACGAGATCATGGAGGTGCCCAAGGTGGCCGGCGGCATGAACGGCGTCATGGTGGACGGGCGAGGGCGGATGCACGGCGGCGCATGCTGGCGCGCCGACGGCACACCCATGGCGTACAGCGGCGGAGAGGCAGCCGAGAAGGCCCTCGTCTCCCCCTTCAGCGTCTAGGATGCTGCTTTAAGAATCACCCAGCCACCATATTCATGGTGGCGTTTTTGCCTAGACGATCTAAATTCAACATTCCTCCGAGCCGAAGGGTGGGACACGTAGACGTGATCCACGGCGTCGAGGTGCCCGACCCCTACAGGTGGCTCGAGGACATAGACAGCGAGGAGACCAGGGCCTGGATAGAGGCCCAGAACAGGGTCGCCTTCGGCTACCTGGAGAAGGTCCCTGCTCGGGAGCGGATCAGGGAGAGGATGACCACGCTCTGGGACTACGAGAAGTACGGCATCCCCTTCAGGCGGGGGGAGAGGCACTTCTACACTTACAACGACGGCCTCAGGAACCAGCCGGTGCTCCTGTGGATGGAGGGCCCCGAAGGGGAGCCCAGGTTGCTCCTCGACCCCAACGACCTCAGCGAGGACGGGACGGTCGCCCTCACGGGCTACGACGTGAGCGAGGACGGGAGGCTGCTGGCTTACGGCGTCAGCAGCGCAGGCTCTGACTGGCAGGAGTGGAGGATCAGGGTGGTCGAGACCGGCAAGGACCTGGGGGACCACCTCATGTGGGCCAAGTTCACGGCCGCGGCGTGGACCCACGACAACCAGGGTTTCTTCTACAGCAGGTTCGACGAGCCCAAGGGTGAGGCCCTCAAGGAGGCCAACTACTACCAGAAGCTCTACTACCACAGGGTCGGCGACCCCCAGGACATGGACGGGCTCGTCTACAGGCGGGACGACGAGAAGGAGTGGAGGTTCCACGGACAGGTCACGGAGGACGGCGGCTACCTAGTGATAACCGTGACCCGGGGCACCTACCCAGAGAACCAGATCTTCTACAAAGACCTGACGGGGGACGGCGGCGTCGTGGAGCTGGTGAAAGACTTCAAGCACAAATACAGGTTCGTCTCCAACGACGGCGGCGTCTTCTACTTCCTCACGGACCTAGACGCCCCCATGGGCAGGGTCGTAGCCATAGACACACGGAACCCCGGCGAGGTGAAGGAAGTCATAGCTGAGAAGGAGGACGCCCTCGAATCGGTTAGCATGGTGAACGACCAGTTCCTCGCCGTCCACCTCCACGACGCCCACAGCGTGGCGACGGTCTACTCCAAGACGGGGGAGCCCCTCTGGGAGGTGAAACAGCCTGGGATGGGCACAGTCATAGGCTTCACCGGCAGGAAAACCGACACCACGGCGTTCTACCACTACTCCGGCTTCACCCACCCGGGCTCCATATACCGCGTGGACCTGGAGAAGAGGGCGAACACCGTCTACAGGGAGCCCAAGCTAGGCTTCGACCCAGGCGACTATGTCACCGAGCAGGTCTTCTACACGAGCAGAGACGGCACCAGGGTGCCCATGTACGTCACCCACAGGAAGGGGTTGGAGCCTAGGGCCGACAACTACTGTTACCTCTACGGCTACGGTGGCTTCAACATAAGCGTCACCCCGTTCTTCAACGTCCGCAACCTCGTCTGGATGGAGATGGGCGGCCTCCTCTGCGTCGCCAACCTCCGAGGCGGAGCCGAGTACGGCAAGGAGTGGCACGACCAAGGCATCAAGCTGGCTAAGCAGAACGTCTTCGACGACTTCATCGCAGCCGCCGAGCACCTGATAGCCGAGGGCTACACGAGCACGCCGAGGCTGGCCATAAGCGGCAGGAGCAACGGCGGCCTCCTCACGGGTGCCTGCCTCACCCAGCGCCCCGAGCTGTACGGCGCCACGGTCCCAGCCGTCGGCGTCATGGACATGCTCAGGTTCGAGAAGTTCACGGTGGGCTGGGGCTGGACCAGCGACTACGGCTCCGTCGAGAACCCCGACGAGTTCAAGGCCCTGCTGGCGTACAGCCCATACCACAACCTCGGGCCCAAAAGGTACCCGCCCACCATGGTCACCACCGCCGACCACGACGACAGGGTCTACCCTGCCCACAGCTTCAAGTTCGCAGCCGCCCTCCAGCACGCCCAGAGGGGCGACGCCCCGGCCCTCATAAGGATCGAGTCCAAAGCGGGACACGGATTGGGGAAACCCACCACCAAGGTGATAGACGAATACACCGACGAGCTGACGTTCATAGTCGGGGCCCTTGGAATGGAGGCTGAGACATGAGCATTAAGAGCAGCCTCATCGAAGAGGTTGATCGGCTAAGCGGCGACATCGTCGAATACACGCGTGACATGGTCCGCATACAAAGCGAGAACCCGCCGGGAGACGAGACAGAGGTCTCTGACTACGTCTCGGAGCTGCTCGCGTCCCTAGGGTTCGACGTGGAGCAGGTCGAGTCCAGGCCGAACCGGGTGAACACCCTCGGCGTCCTGGAGGGCGCCGGAGGCGGGGAGACCCTGCTCTGGAACGGTCACTACGACACGGTACCCGTGGGCAACCTGGACTACTGGACCGTGGACCCCTTCGGCGGTGAGGTCAGGGACGGCAGGGTCTACGGCAGGGGCAGCGGCGACATGAAGGGCGCCATAGCTTCAGCCATGGT
>CAZQOX010000107.1:0-5033 GCA_964594895.1 uncultured Candidatus Bathyarchaeia archaeon | reverse complement strand
TCAGTATGGCGAAGTACTTCGCCCAGGAGATCAAGCACGGGATGCAGCGCATCGGCTACAGCATGGACTGGCGCCGCGAGTTCACAACCGTGGACCCGATCTACAGCAAGTTCATCGAGTGGCAGTTCGAGAAGCTGCGCAAGAAGGGGTACATCACCCAGGGAAGCCACCCCGTGGGCTGGTGCCCCAGCTGCGGCAACCCCGTGGGGCAGCACGACACCGTCGGCGACAAGGAGCCCGAGATCGAGGAGTTCACCGTCATCAAGTTCAGGAAAGGCGACATGATCTTCCCCGCGGGCACGCTGCGCCCCGAGACGGTGTTCGGCGTCACCAACATGTGGATCAACCCCGACGCCACCTACGTCGAGGCCAAGGTGGATGGCGAGACCTGGATCATCAGCGCGGAGGCGGCGGACAAGCTTGAGCTGCTGGAGCGGAAGGTGGAAAGGATCAGCGAGTTCCAGGGAAGCAAGTTCGTCGGCGTCACCATAACCAACCCGGTGACGGGCGACGAGTTCCCCATGCTGCCGGCCAGCTTCGTGGACCCCAAGGCGGTGACAGGCGTCGTGATGTCGGTGCCCGCCCACGCGCCTTTCGACCTGGTGGCGCTGGATCAGCTGAAGCGGGAAGCCAAGAAGAACCCTGACGCCTACAGGTTCAAGCCCAGCGACATCAAGGACCTGGAGCCCATCAGCGTCATCGAGATAGACGGCTACGGCCCCGTGCCCGCCAGGGACGTCGTGGACCGCATGGGGATCACCGACCAGGAGGACCCCAAGCTGGAGAAGGCCACCAAAGAGGTCTACAGCTCCGAGTTCCACGGAGGCAGGATGAGGAACAACACGGGCCAGTACGCGTCCATGCCTGTGCAGCAGGCCAAGGAGGCGGTCAAGGAGGACATAGTAGCCAAAGGCTATGCGACCACGATGTACGAGATGCTGGAGCCCGTGCGGTGTAGGTGCGGCAGCGAGGTCGTCGTCAAGATATTCGAGAACCAGTGGTTCATCAACTACGGCGACCCCGCGTGGAAGAGGCTGGCCCACGAGAACATAGACAGCATGACCATAATACCCGTCGAGCTTCGCCAGGAGTTCCACAACGTCGTGGACTGGCTCCGGGAGAAGGCGTGCGCCAGGAAGACCGGCCTGGGGACGCCGCTTCCGTGGGAGCCAGACTGGACAATAGAGGCTCTGAGCGACTCCGTCATCTACATGGCGTACTACACCGTCATAAAGGGCATCAACGAGGTGGGGCCCGAGCCTGAGCGGCTCACAGAGGAGTTCTGGGACTACGTGTTCCTGGGCAGAGGCGACTCGGAGAGCGTCGCAGAGGCCGCGGGGTTCCCCGCGGAGAAGCTGGAGGAGATCCATAACGAGTTCGGCTACTTCTACCCGCTCGACGCCCGCCACAGTGGACGCGACCTCATCAGCAACCACCTCACGTACATGGTGTTCTGCCACGACGGCATCTGGCCCAGAGAGATGTGGCCCAGAGGCATCGTCGTCAACGGCAGCGTGTTGATGGAGGGCGGCAAGATGAGCAAGAGCCTCAACAACATCATCCCCCTAATAAACGCCATAGAAACCTTCGGCGCCGACCCGCTGCGCCTGAGCCTGATGATCACGGCGGAGCCCCTGAAGGACGCCGACTTCAGCCCCGACCTGGCCAAGAACATGAGGGACAACCTGGAGAGGTTCCACCAGCGCACCATGAAGATCATAGAGCAGGGCAGGGGCAGCCCGGACAACCTGCATGACATAGACCGCTGGATGCTGAGCAGGCTCCAGAGTTCCATAGCCGAGGCCGACGAGGCGTTGAAGGAGTTGAAGGTCCGGAAGACCATCCACGCCGCCATGTACAACCTGAACCAGGACATGGACTGGTACCAGAAGCGCGTCGCCAAGGAGATGGAGAGGCCGGAGCGGGCGGACGCGATACGCTACGTGGAGTGGAGTGTCCTGGACACGCAGGTCAGGATGTTGACGCCTTTCACCCCCCACCTCTGCGAGGAGATCTGGGAGAAGATGGGCGGCGAGGGCTTCATAGCGTTCGCCGAGTGGCCCAAGGTCGACGAGTCCTACGTGAGCCAGGAGAGCGAGGCCCTGGAGGAGATGATACAGACCTGCATGGAGGACATCCAGAAGATCACCCGCGTCACCGGCATCAGCCCCGCCAAGATACACTTCTACACGGCCGACGGCTGGAAGTGGAAGATCTACCTGAAGGCGCTGGAGCTGGCGAGGAGAGAGCAGTTGGACGTGGGCAACCTCATCAAGGAGGCGTTCAAGGACGCCGAGATGAAGGCCAGGAGCAAAGCCGTGCCCGGCTACGCCCGCCAGATCGTCGAAGACGTCATAAGGCTGCCGGACGACGAGGTGGAGCTGCGGCTGAAGATGGGGCAGCTCAACGAGGTGAACGTCCTCATGGACGCGGTCAGCTTCATCGAGGGCGAGCACGGCTGCGAGGTAGCCGTCTCTGCCGAGAGCGACCCGTGGACGGAGGACCCGGCGAAGCGTGCCCACAGAGCCAAACCCTACAGGCCGGCCATCTACGTCCAGTAACCTAATTTCTCTACACTTTCTCTGGACCCAGCCTAACTGCAGGTCTAAAGGTTTTTATCTGGTTCATGTTTTCTGGGATTGAATGATCGCTCTCGGCGTCGAGTCAACGGCCGACAACCTGGGGATCGGCATAGTATCCAGTGACAAGGAGGTGCTAGCAAACGTTATCGACGTCCACGTACCCGAGGAGGGGGGCATCCACCCCAGGGAGGCCGCCAGGCACCACAGCGACGAGATGGGGAACACCGTCAGGCGCGCCCTAGACACGGCGGAGGTCTCCATCGACGATATCGACATTATAGCGTTCGCCCAAGGCCCCGGGCTCGGGCCTTGCCTCAGGACCGGCGCCACCAGCGCCAGGGCGCTGGCCGTCTACCTGGGGAAGCCCCTCGTCGGGGTTAACCACTGCGTAGCACACGTCGAGGTGGGCCGCATGGCCACGGGGGCGGAGGACCCCCTAACCCTCTACGTCTCGGGGGGCAACACCATAGTCTCTGGCTACGAGTCGGGCAGGTACAGGATATTCGGTGAGACGCTGGACATAGCCGTGGGTAACTGTCTGGACTCCTTCGCCCGGGAAGCCGGCCTTGAGTACCCCGGCGGCCCTGACATAGAGCGTAGGGCGGCTGCCGGGGAGAACCTGATACAGCTCCCCTATACGGTCAAGGGCATGGACCTGAGCTACAGCGGCCTCCTCACCGCGATAACCGCTGAGCTCCACAGCGGGAGGCACACCATAGAGGACCTGTGCTACAGCCTTCAGGAGACGGCGTACGCCATGCTCGGCGAGGTCACCGAGAGGGCGCTTGCCCACACGGGGAAGCCTGAGCTGCTCCTGACGGGCGGAGTCGCCGCCAACAAGAGGCTCGCGGGGATCGTCAGGTACATAGCGGGGGAGCACGGCGCCGAGCCGCACGTCGTCCCCATCAGGCTGGCGGAGGACAACGGCGCCATGATAGCCTGGACGGGGATCATCGCCTATCAGGCAGGGCAAGTGACGCCCCTCGACGCGAGCCACGTGAACCCGAGCTGGAGGATGGACCAGGTGGAGATACCGTGGAGAGAGTGATAGCCAAGGGCGCGGAGGCCGACCTCGTCCTAAGAGAGTGGAACGGCTTGAAGGCGCTGTCCAAGATACGAAAGCCAAAGGGCTACAGACACCCCGAGCTAGACAGCCGGCTCAGGAGGAGCAGGACGAAGGCTGAGGCAGACATCATCCACAGGGCCAAGCTGAGCGGCGTGCCCACGCCGCTGCTTTACCACGTCGACCCGGACGACGCGGTCATAGTCATGGAGTACATCGACGGGGTGAAGGTCAGGGACGCGGTGGACAGGTTGTCGGATGAGGAGAGGCGGATACTGTTCACACGGATAGGCGGGTACGCGGGCAGGCTCCACGGGGCGGGCATAATCCACGGCGACCTCACCACGAGCAACATACTAAAACAGGGAGATAGACTCGTCTTCATCGACTTCGGGTTGGCGGAGGTGAGCACTGAGGTGGAGAAGCGGGGCGTCGACCTCAACCTCATGAACAGGATGCTCACCAGCACCCACTACAGGCACCAGGAGGAGCTCCTCGCCGCCTTCGTCGAGGGCTACCGGGGGACGCTGGGCGAGGAGGCCGAGGAGGCGCTGACGCGCATGGAAGAGGTTGCGAAGAGGGGGAGGTACGTTGAGAAGGACTAGGATCTGGATGGGGACCAGCAGCGACCACAAGTACATGGAGGCCCGGGAGGTGCTCGCCGAGTACGGCGTCGAGCTGATGCGCCTCAGCATAGACCGCGTAGAGATCCAGGCGGACGACCCCGGGCTGATAGCCGAGTACAGCCTAAAGGCGCTCGACGTGGACGTGCCCATACTCGTCGAGGACGCGGGGCTCTACATAGACAAGTACTATGGTTTTCCCGGTCCTTACAGCAGCTACGCGCTGCGCACCATCGACAACGAGGGCATACTCAAGCTCATGGAGGGCGAGACGGAGAGAGGCGCCAGGTACCTATCGGCTGTGGCGTTCCGGGACGGCGACACCAGCGTCACCTTCACCGGGGAGGTTGTGGGCCGCATAGCGGAGGAGATGAGGGGCACCAACGGCTTCGGCTACGACCCCATATTCATGCCGGACGAGGGCGACGGCAGAACCTTCGGCGAGATGAGCGCCGCGGAGAAGGCGAGGATCAGCCACAGGGCCCGCGCCTTCAGGAAGCTGGGCGAGTGGCTCAGAGCAGGTTAGCCTCTACTCGGCCAGAGGCGGGGACTGGAACATGTCGACCCCGTTCATCCTGTCCATGAGGTACTTGGTAGCGTCTGCTATCTTGAAGGGACGCGAGTTGTTCCCCGTCCTAACGTAGAAGGACTGCTTGCCCTTCTCCTGGAGGAACGCCGGCTCCCTGCTGGGCAGGACATGCACGCGGCACAGCTCCTTGCCGTACATGGTGTGGAAGCTGAACTTGATCTTGCCAAGGAAGACGT
>CAZQOX010000106.1:0-5041 GCA_964594895.1 uncultured Candidatus Bathyarchaeia archaeon | reverse complement strand
TCCACCTCCTCATCAGGCTCGGGGTTATGACCACCGAGTTGCGGAGAGCCGCGTAGGCGCCTGTCAGGACCGCGGAGACGGCCAGCGCTATGCTCGCGATGCTCCAGACGGCCGAGACCTTCTGGTGAACCTGGAGGCCGATGTTCAGGTAGGCCATGCCCCTGTAGATGCCGAGGCCTATGAGGTACCCCAGCCCACCCGCAATGAAGCCCGTGATGGACGCCTCAGCCACGAAGATGGCCGACACCTGCGCAGGGTTAAGCCCAACGGAGGACAGTATCTCTATCTCGCCCCGTCTCTCGTAGAGGCTGTTGAGCATGGTGATCACGACGTTGAGGACGACGATGGCCCACGGTATGATGAGGGAGAGGCCGCGGCCTTCGAAGTAGTTGCCGAGCCTAAACGTGACGTATTCGTCAGGCGTAGACGCGTACGCCATGTACCCCCTCTCCAACGCGAGCCTCTCCGCGAATCCCCCGACATCCGCTCCTTCTCGAAGCCCCATCGCTATCCTCTGGACCCCCACCCTCGGCAGGCTGATGGCAGTTTCAGTATTCATGATCACCACCTCCGAACCAAGGCAATCCTGTATCACCCAGTTAGGTGTCTCGCCCTCGGGGCTAACGTTCACCCATTTATCGGGGGCGTAGCCGCCACCATCCAGATCCTTCAAGGCGTTTAACGCGTCTTCGCTGAAGATCCCCTGCACCTCAAGCTCGAGGCTTGAGACGCTGATCGCGTCTCCTATCCTCAAGTCAAACCGGTCTGCGACGCCGCTGGGGACTAGTACGCCGTTCTCGTCCGGGAGGTCGCCTTGGAGAAGTATTCCCCCAAGGTTCACGGTTTCGTCCTCATACGAGTCTACGCCGACAACGCCCATCACAGGCTCCCCTAGGATCCAGATGTATGGGCTACGCTGGGGATCGTTCTCGGCCTTCGGTGAAAGGTACTCCACCTCTGGGTTGGAGGTGAGCCAGTCCATCTCCGCCTCGCTGAGGAGGATGAAGGTTGGATCGCTCCGGCTCCACGATCCATCCCTTATGGAGACCCCCTCCCACTCGCCCTTCTTAGAATAGGTGTCCTCGATGATGCCGTACCCCTCCGAGAAGCTTGTGAGCGTGACGAAGCTCATCACGAGGAGGGTGATGGAGATCAGGGTGAGGAGGAACCTCAGCCTCCGCCGCCTGAGGCTGCGCTTGGCGATGCTGAAGACAGGTATGATCAGGTTCCTGGTGTGAACCCTGCCTCCTGAGCCGACACTGAATAACCTTGGTAATATGTTACCGAGGGAATAAAGCACAATCATCGCCGCGACGCAGGCGTAAACAAAGCCTCTCAACGGTATTATCCTTGACCCCGGGTAGAATAGGTACAACGTAGCCAAGCTTCCCGTGGATAACACTGCGTCGACGGAGAGCCGCGTCGCTCCGTCTGCCAGCAGGTAGCCAGTCACGAGCGACACGGCGGCCAGGAAGGTGATAAGAATATACACTGACAGGCTGGCGTCTCTATACATACTGTTAAGCTCTTTCAGGGTGTGGTCCAGAGTTATGTAGCCTTTCTTCAGGGTGTCGAAGCTCTCGGTGTACTGCCCATCCTCGTACAGGGTCTTTGATTCGGAGACCTGCCGCGACGCGGCGCTGTAGGCTCCCACCTGTTGGGTTAAGTAGAACCCGTATCCCCTCATCTCCTCAATCATCCCATCCAGGGCGATCTCGGCGTCTGAGGCGATCCTAAGGTTCAGGGGGAGGCTGTACTCTCGCATGTCGAGGACAGATACCTCCCCCCTAGGCGCTGTGAGGGTCTCTCTGGTCGTGAAGCTTCGCGAGATCACTTTTGAGCCAAGCAGGAACGTGCTGTTCACCGCCACCCTCACGATGGACCCGGAGGGTACGACGATGTGCCCTTTAGGCAGCTCCAGTAGTTTCATCTCGTTCGAGAACGAGCCGTAGATGAGGGGTATGCCTGAAGGCGTGAGTGTCTCGTTGTCGATGCCCATCACCACGTAGTTTACGTGTAGAGCGAGGTTCTCCGTGTCGACGTACATGAGGTTGCCCTCGATGACTATGGAGCTGGCCGGAAGGAGGGTTATGTCAAGCTCAGCCTCGCCGTCAACGACCTCTTCCAGGTATGGGATATAGTCGACCCCGGGAGTGTCAGGGTCGTCATAGAAGACGATCAATTCTCCGCTCTCATTCTCGCCGTCGATGTTGAAGACGCCGTCCAACGCCGAGGCGGTTGAGTTTAGATACTTTGTCCCCAAAATGAACATCACTTGTGCACCCGCTATGGGTGCCCCGTCTTGGTCGTGGACGATGCCGCTCAGAGCACTGACCGATGAGACACGCTGAAACGCCAGTGTTAACGTTAAGATTGCGAGGACTGATACTACGTGTTTGGATCGCATGACGTTGATCTCACACTATTACTAGGACCAGGGTAAAAACCTTAAGCGTTTGCTCGCACGAAGATGTGCATGAGATGAGGATCAGGATAGTGACGGAGGCGACGGGGCCGGTGGAGGCGAGCCTCACGGATGAGAGCCCGGACACCGCTAAGGCGGTATGGGAGGCGCTGCCCATCGAGGCGAGGGCCAACACCTGGGGAGACGAGATATACTTCGGCATACCGGTGGACGCCGACCCCGAGAACCCGAGGGAGGCAGTCGAGTTGGGCGATCTCGCGTACTGGCCGCCGGGGAACGCGTTCTGCATATTCTTCGGCAGGACCCCGGCGAGCAGAGGCGACGAGATAAGGCCCGCCAGCGCCGTCAACGTCTTCGGGAAGGTTGAGGGAGACCCGAACGTCTTCAAGAAGGTGCGGAGCGGGGAGCGGATCAGGATCGAGAGGGCTTAGCCTTCCTCGGTGAGCCTGATCTTCTCCACGAGCCCCTCGTAAAGCGCCTCCCGGCTCTGCCGCCCCGTGGACAAGGCAATCAGGGGCCCATGGGTCTTAGACCAGAACTCCGAGTCGACGGGGCCCTGGAGCTCGGGCACGGTGTGGCCCGGCGTCTTCCCCAAGAGCTTCTCAAGGTGCGTCTCCATGACGGTCTCCTCGACCCTGTTCTCCTGGATGCACTTGGAGTAGATCAGGGGGAACAGCATGTGCATCGTCTGTATCCCGGGTGTGCCGAGGAGCGTGTAGGCCGAGGGCTCCGTGAAGCACTCGGGGTACAGCTGGTACACGGCGTTCCAGTAGTCTATGAGGAGCCCAGCTATGTCGCTCACCGGCATCCCCTTGAGTATGTTCTCCCTGAGCAGGTTGGCGACGGATCTTATGAGGACGCTGTCCGAGACTATGTGGTTCTCGTGTCTACGCTCCCCCACGATCTGTATCCTGCCGTGCCACGGGCTACGCTGGCTCTGGTTCAGCATGTCCACCACCTCCGTGGCTAGCCCTATCCTCACGCCCTTGCTGCCCTCGAAGTCCATGACCCACTGCTTCCCGCGTTTCCACAGCATCCTCTGGAGGTGCCTGTACACAAGGTCGGTTGGGACGCTCCTCTGCCTCTTGTTGACGATGTAGAAGAGCATCATCTCGTCGAACCGCTCCGGGAGCTTCATGATGCTCGCTATGACGGGGTAGTCCTCGAAGTCCCGGTTGCGCTCGATGGCCCGTTTGAGCGCCTCAACCCTATGCTGCCCGTCTATGAGCCAGAGACCCTCGTCGCCGGTGTCCAGCGTCCCGTAGCTGAACCAGCCCAGGTCCTTCTCCTTCACGTACCTCACGTCACCCCTTATGTTCAGGAGTATCGAAGTGGGGAAGCACCCCCACTCGCGCACCAGGTAGCGCAAGGGGCTGCCCCGCCGATCCATTAGCCTGCTCTCCGACGGCATACGCTGATACCCCTCAGGGTTGTCCATGGTCCAGCGGTCTATCCTGTACCTGTCGACTATGTCCTTGGCCTTGAAGACGGTTATGTAGATGTCTACCCCTTCGAGTCCTCCACGCTGGGTGACGCTGAAAGCATCCAGCTGCAACTGAACACCTATTAGAATATAATATAGTGAGAGATAACAGTAACTATTCTAGTTGAGGTGGTCCTCCTCCCAGAGCTCCTCATCTAGGGGGCTGTCATCCCAGCCCATGCAGTCGTAGCATAGCTTCGTCTTGACGTCGCCGCACTCGTCACAGAACTTGGCATCGCACTCGACGCAGACGTGGACGTCCAGCACCTCCATACCACAGATCTCGCAGATGGGCAATACAGTTACCGTATCTCCGGGACATCTCCCAGATTAATAAATATATTGAAGGTGGGTCGGTCAGGGGAGGTCTTTCACGGCGAAGCCTAGCCCCAGCCCCTGGAGGGTGCTTGGCGTCGGGTGTCCGGTCGCCGCGTCCCACCCCCTCTCGGCGTAGTACTCGTCTAGCATGAGGTCTAGGTCCACGACGGTCCCGCTGCTGGCCCCCTCACTGAGGGTTGATTCCCTGAACCTGGGTGGGAGGCTGTCGTCGATCCGCGACAAGCCCTCGCGCACCCCATACATCCTCTCCAGCGTAACTATCCTCGCCCCGGCCTCCCTCATCTCCTCCGGCGTCAACCTGAGCCCCGTCGCCACCTCCAGCGCCTCGGCGGCTCTCTCGAAGGGCAGCAGCATCATGTTCTGCATTATGTTCTTGCAGGGCTCCAGGGAGTCTATGACGGCGTTCCAGTCCTCGAAGTAGCTTACGAGCCGCCCCTTCCCCCTGTCGGCGAGCCTCAGCGTGGACTCTGGTACGCCGAACATCCTCTCCCCTATCTCCGGGTCGTCGCTCAGCTCCAGGAAAGGCTCGCTCCTAAGGTGGTCGCCGCCCCTGCTGGCGACGGCGTAGCCGAGGCCGAAGCCCTTGAGGCCCCGCGGGTCTGCCATGATGAGATCCATGCCCTTCACCTGCATGGTCCGTTCCATGCCTCTGCCCAGCCTCTCAGCCGCCTTCACCGAGCCGTCGGCGAGGACGTCCCCGAAGCCCTCCCTCTCCGCTATGAGCCGTATCAGCTTGAGGAGAGCCTCCATGTTCCCCCACGTGAGCTCCAGGCCGCCTGTCTCCTCGACGGTCA